>NZ_DATNPA010000479.1:0-10298 GCF_036703385.1 Allocoleopsis sp.
TAAAACTGTGGGAGGCTAGTAGTGGGAAATGCCTCAAATCTTTAGAGGGACACTCCCAGCAAATCCGAACCGTTGCCTTTAGTCCGGATGGAAAAACCCTCGCCAGTGGTAGTGATGACCATTGTGTCCGTCTCTGGAATCATCATACGGGTGAATGCCGGAGAGTTCTCCAAGGACATACGAGTTGGGTTTCGTCTGTCGCCTTTAGTCCTGTTAGCAAAGCGGTAGCGACTCAAGGTGCGTCCGATTGTCTTTTAGCGAGTGGCAGTGAAGACCAATCTGTGCGGTTATGGGAGACACGCACCAACCTGTGTCTGAAAACGTTACAAGGACATAGTAATGGAGTTTGGTCTGTCGCTTTCAGTCCTCAAGGAACGACCCTCGCTAGTGGCAGTCAAGATGGTGTAATTCGGTTTTGGAACAGCAAAACAGGGAAGTGTATCAGAGAATTCCAAGCACACAACAGTTGGATTTGGTCTGTAACGTTTAGCCCCAATCATCACATCCTTGCCAGTGGCAGTGAAGACCGAACAATTCAATTATGGGATATCCTGAATGGGCAACATCTGAAAACGCTGACAGGACATAAGGACGCGGTTTTTTCTGTCCTCTTTAGTCCTGATGGGCAAACCCTTTTCAGTGGGAGTCTCGACGGTACCATCAAAGTTTGGGATATTCGTACAGGTCAATGTTGCAATACCCTGCAAGGGCATAGCGGTGGCATCTGGTCAATTAGCGCAAGTTTAGATGGGAAACTCCTAGCGAGTGGTAGTCAAGACCAAACTCTCAAGCTGTGGGATGTTGATACGGGTTGTTGTATCGAAACCTTGCAAGGGCATAACAGTTGGATACGGGCTTGTGCCATTAGTCCCAATCGACAAATTTTGGTCAGTGGTAGTGCAGATGGCACGATTAAGCTTTGGCAGGTCAATAGTGGAGAATGTTACCAAACCTTTCAGGCACACGCAGGGCCAGTATTGTCAGTTGCCTTTGACCCCGATGAGCAAACCTTTGCTAGTTGTGGTGCGGATGGGTTAGTCAAACTCTGGGATGTCTCGTCTTTGCCAAGCTGCCAAATTTTGCAAGGGCATGATAAATGGGTACGGTTCCTCACCTACAGTCCTGATGGTCAAATTCTGGCAAGTTGTAGTCAAGATGAAACGATTAAGCTATGGAAGGTTAAGCCTGACGGTTCTAGGATATCCTTGTCTCACTCCTCGGCGTTGGTTCCGTCTAGAGAGTTTGGCACTACTTGGATGAGTACGCCTATCTCTTCAGGAAAGGCAACTCTTCCAATTCCTTTTTGGATGATGCCAACTAGGAGTGAGTATCAGCGTTGGTTGACACCGCACCAAAGGGTGATTGACACAAGACAAACTCAAAATTCTCAAGACAGTTTCAGTGGATGTATCAAAACGCTGCGAATTCCTAGACCTTACGAGGGGATGAATATCACTGATATTACTGGTTTAACAGCCGCTCAGAAATCCACACTGAAAATGCTAGGGGCTGTTGATGACAAAAGCTAATCTCGCATCCTAGGGAGTTGGTCAAGTAGAAGTATTTGACAAGAGAGGCAAAAAATGGAGCTTGTAGGGGCGAAGCATTCTTGCGACAAACTTGGTACAAAGCCTAGAAGCCTTATTCAAGAATGCTTCGCCCAGGCTTTATGCCCCAAAATAACAAAAAAGGGTTAATACTACGTGTTCGTTTGAACCGTTATATGATGTCGCTGATATATCGCTCTTCTGTCATTCTCAGAAAATTATGCTCAAAGCAAAAGCCTGAGAGCTTTCCCCCATAACGATTTGAGCGGTGAGTTTGTGATAGAAACTCAAAAATGTAGACCAATTGGGAAAACGCATACCATATCAGGGTTGCAGCGTTTGCGATCGTCTAGAGTGACAGAAGAGGGATACCCTTAATAAAATTTGGGAGAGTTCGTAGTCACGCTGTCTTCGCTAAAGCGCAACTACGAACTTGAAAACCTCCCTTTCTCTCCTCCGTAGTCTCTGTGCCTCTGTGATTCGTTCAAATACTCCAATCTCACAAATAATTTAGGATTGCCAAATGAGGAGCATGATATGTTTATCGGAATTGATGACTTTTGCAATCGATGGTATTCTGAGCAACTCTGGGCAATGGGAGAAGAAGCCCTATTGCAATTGGCACAGGATAGAAATGTCGAGGAAGCATATCGATTCACTCACTTGCCAGCTTTTGACTCTCCCTTGACTGTGCGAATCTGGTCTACACCCAATCAAGAGCCACCAGTACAGGTAGTTGTCAAACTGGGAGGTGGACAAGGAGGATATGAAACAGGTTCTTTGCAAAAGGAAATATGTCAGACAGTAACTCAAAAAGATTGGAACGATTTACTCGACTTGATCGAACAAAATTTCTGGGTTCCTGCTTCGTGGCAGAAACATGTAGGATTTGATGGTTCGCAGTGGATCTTTGAAGGTTACCGGGTAGGAGGATTATACAAGGTTCTAACGTCTTGGTGTGGTATGGAGAATCTTGCCTTCGCCCTTGGCAATTCATTTTCCAAGTTCATACCTGATGGTTTTGGGGCGTTTAAAGATGTTTTCAAGAGCTGCATCATTAACGAGTATTTACATGCAGGGCAATTAGACGATGCTCTTGAGGCTGTTCACACTCTCGAATCAACTTCCTGTCAAGCTTGGAAACTGGAGCGGATAGCTGCTCAATTAAGGAGAGTAGGACAATCACGTAGAGCCAATGAAACATTAGTATATGCTTTTCAGGTTGCTCAAACGATTGAGGAGCTTTGGGATAAAGCCAATGCCTTGAGTAACATTGCCAACAACTACCTGTATGCAGAGCAATATGACCAAGCGGTTCAAATTGCCCAAAGTATCGAGTTGGTCGAACACAGAGTTAGAACTCTCTGGTCGGTAAGTTACCAGTATGCGGAAATAGGACAGTTGGAGAAAGCGGGTGAGATTTGGACTCAAATCCTTGATGTTGCCAAAACCTTAGAAAACAGAGAAGCTATACATGATGAACTCTGTAATATTGCTCAAGAATATGCAAAATTAGGACGACTTGACCAAGCTCTCGAAATTGTTCAACCCCTGCATAATAATGAGGGTGTTTTAGCTGAAATCGTTGTCCTCCTTGCCGCCGCAGGAAGAGAAAACCAAGCGATCGAGATTGTAAACATCTTCGAGTATCCTGAAAACAAAGCCCTAGCTCTGGCTAGAATCGCTGCCAAGGTTGCCGTTACTGGACAGATTGAGAGAGCCGACGAGTTATTGATTCAGAGCTTTCAAGTTGCCCAAACCATCAAGGGCAAGAACAACAAGGTATTGGCTGAGATTGCTATTTGTGCAGCAACAAGCAGACTATATGACCAAGCAATTCACATTGCCAACATCATTGAGCCTTCGAGGCGTAAAGCTAAGGTGCTAGCTAAGATAGCTCGTATCTACAGTCTTAACGGCTGCCAGATTGTGTTGATAGTTGAGTCCATCTCTAAACTTATGGCCAGTAGAGTTAGTCATGTGTGACACAAGTTCTGGCACGACCTGCTCGTTCCCCAAGGCGGCGAAGGCGACATCTAGACAGGTAGGGACAAAACTAATTTGATACCCCAAAATTCTTTTAACCCAAAATGCAAAATTGCTAGTCAATATCCTATAATCGCTTGCTTTGCTAATAGCGCAGTTCCATAGGCAGCAGCAGTATGCATGGATGGCACTACAGGCACCTTGAGATGGCGTTCTCGAATTGTTGTCCAGGTGGGATTTTTGGCACCACCACCAGCGGTATAAACGCGAGTAAGTTGAGTTGCGCCGAGTTGTTGCAATAACTGATATCCTTGTGCTTCAATTCGTGCCATGCCCTCCAGCAAGCCGTGAAGGAATTCTACCGAGTCAGTTGGGCGGGGTTCGAGTCTGGGTTGGAGATTGGGGTCGTTGATGGGGAAGCGATCGCCTGCTTTAAGTAAGGGATAATAATCCAAAGGACTCTCTTGGTGTGGATTGATTTTGCTACTTAGGCGTTCTAATTCGGCATCACTGAAGAAGTGCCGCAACACCGCCCCACCCGTATTAGACGCCCCACCCGTAAGCCACAAATCGCCCAATCGATGGCTGTAAATCCCGTATCGGGCATCATCGACACGAGTCTGACTCAATAGCTTTAGTACCAAAGTGGAACCGAGAGAAGTCACCGCCTCACCGGGAGAGTTGGCACCACTAGCGAGAAAGGCGGCAATACTATCCGTTGTACCCGTACACACCACACAGTCTCGTGGCAACCCTAAGCGACGAGAAACCTCTGCTGTTACCTCACCGACTGGTGTTCCGGGGGCAAGAACTTGGGGTAGCGCTGGTATCTCTGGCAACTGTTCCATCCAACTGGGATAGCACAGATGTTCAGGGTCATAACCCAATTTCAAGGCATTATGATAGTCGCTAATTCCTAGTTGTCCGTGCAATAGAAAGGCTAACCAATCCGCCTGATGTAGGAAATAACTATTGTTGTGAATTTTGGATTTTGAATTTTGAATGAACCACAGGAGTTTGGCGAGGCTGGAGGTAGCGCTTAAAACGGTGTGATTGGGAGGTGCAATGGCTCTGAGCGTCTCCATAACTGCTACCCCTCGATCATCGTTGTACATTAGGGGTTCAGTGAGCGGTTGCCCTGTGGCATCGCATAGCAGTACGGTGGAGGAGGTACCATTAATTGCGATCGCTCCTATTTCTGTGCATATTTTCTGAGGTATTTCCTGAATGAGAGAATACAACGCTTTTTCCCATTGAGTACTCGTCGAAACGAAGATGGCTGTGTCTCCACCTAATTTTTCGGTAAAGGGATATTGCGTCTCGCTTTGAATAACCCCCTCGGCATTAATTACAACAGCCCGTGTCCCAGATGTACCGAAATCAATGCCAAGGTAGAAATTCATTGCGAATTAGATTAAAAAGCTTTGTTTATTTTCAATCATAAAGAAGCGGGAAACGGTAGGGTTTCCCGCTCAGTACATGCTAAGCAAACGTAATGTGAACTCATTCCACTTCGTTATTCTTTAAAAAGGGAATAAATCGTTTGCTAGAGAGTAGACTTCTTACATAAATCCTGAATGCCCTCTAAATCGCCCTTTTAGATCCCCCTCCCGTCCCCCTTGAAAAGGGGGAAGCCAGAGGATGCTACGCTTTGATAGCACGGGGGACTTTGAGTTTCTTCCCCAAAGTTGGGGCATGAGAAGGGCAAAAATCGACTGTTGCAAGAGGTCTAACTATTATGTATTCACCATATTGTCAGTGCTTTCCATCATGGGGTCAAAGATAATGCTGTAGTCGGCAGTTGGTGTCATCTTCCTCAGCACCCGGAGATGTTCTTCAGCATCATTTCGACGACGAGAACAGGCTACTACACGGCTTTGGGCTTGAGGGAGGTGACGGACAATGCACCAAGGGGACAGTCGATCTTTGTAAGTCATACGCCCCTCCCTGTCGCTGCAATCCGACGCAACCGAGGTACAGCCGTTGCGATTAGCTGCGGTCTTGATATCATGTAATTTGCCTCCAATTTGTGAGGATTGCTTAGAATCGCCCTTTAGTTTCCAGTCCAGAGGGCGATTCAATTTCGCTGTAGAAGTTATCCACATTAAAGAACGAGAACTCGTTCTTCGTCAAGGGAAAGGATGGGTTTAGTTAGGCTGCGAATACGCGATCTGGCTGACGAGAAGGGTTGGACGCTAAAAGAAGTTGCTGCACGGGCAGGAGTTCCCTACAGCACTGTAACCACATATGCGCGATCGGCGGGGATGGCAACGGTAGACGTGACGGCGCTGCAAAAACTAGCTCGCACGTTTGATGTCTTGATGGAAGATTTAATTGAAACGGTGAAAGAGTAGGTGATTACAAAATTGAGTGGAGAAAAATCTCAAAAACTCTAATCTCATCACCCAACACAAGACATCGTTCGGTGTTCAACCATACGCGCCATTGGGCAAAAATCCCAATAATTGTTTCAATCGAGGACTTGCATTTTCGTAGCAATGACTTGGCATCTGATAATTCATAAAGGGATAATACTTATGCCCAACTAACCGTTTAGCATAAGTGATTTGGGTAATATATCTAGTAATATTTGAATTGTTTCTAGAACCTCTATGCCATACTTGGTTATTGAAACACACAACAGAACCCATAGCCCCTAAACAGTTATGGATTCTATCCTCATATCCTGAAATATCACCTGAACACATTTTCCCAAATAAATGTGAACCTGGTATGACTTGGGTTGGCCCATTCTCTTCAGATTTAACATCCGTTAGGTAATAATTTGCCGTAAACGCTAATACGTTAAGTCGCACATTAGTTAATGGTTGACCATCAAGGGATAAGATATGTGGTGTATCATCTTGATGCCATTGATTTTTAGCCAATCCATCTGTATTTGGAGGAAGCTTAAACGAGTTATTGTGGATGACATGTATTGTGTTAGCATTAGGGATTCCATCATCCATAGAGTAACCAGTCCCATTTGCTTCACCAATTAAATGTTCAGCGAACGTCACGACTGGCTCTAGTTCAAAAAGATTTAAGTTATGTCGGGAATGCTCAAACATTCTTTTCATTATCTTTTTGGATTTTCCGGGCTCTCTTTCAACATGCTTAGTTAAAGCCTCATCCAAATCATTTTTCAGCGACTCACACATTTCAGGTGTTAGTACATTGTGAATCACAATGAAGCCATTGGTATGAAAAAATTCAATCCATTCAGTCAATTGTTCTTTTGTGGGCTTCTTGCCACTTAAATATTCAGACATACGTATTTTTCAATTTCAAAATTTCATTAAATCTCATGAGAAGTTGCTCATTATAAAGGAACAATGAGCAACTAGAAAAAAGAAAATGATTGCGTCATAGCTCTTCTCGATTGGATGCGGTACACTCTGACCTCTCTCCAAACCTCTCTCCTACAAGGAGAGAGGCTTTGATTCTTACTCCCCTTCCCTAGTAGGAAGGGGTTGGGGGTTAGGTTTTTCGCTCTGTACTTCACACAACTGAGAACTGCTATATTTAATCTCCTAGAGAGGTGTTAACTGAGTCAGCCGCCACTTGGCTAATGATCCACCGCCATTGGCGAATGATGCGCCTCAAGATGGCTTGCTCTGGCACTAACACTCGCTCAACCACATCTTCATCCAACAGTTCTAGGGCGCTAGTTATCTGAGCAAGCACAGCGAGTTGCTCAACCGTTTTGGTAGCTATCTGATAAGCCTTCACCTTGGCCCCAATTTCTCCTAGGCGAAGCAGTGCGGTTAGTAGGGTTGGGCGGATAGAAAATTCATTAACCGATAGTCGCGAAACTACATGATTAGCCGCCGCTAAGTCCGATAGATGCTCATAGGTCAAGAACGTAGCTAGCGCGTTAAAGGAGTCTGCAATTTCTGTACCACCTGGATATTGATTTAAGCTAGCGTAACTTTTCTCAAACGCCAATAAGTTGAACTCCTCGATTTCAGCAATCTTGGTATAAGTTAGCTCATAAATCAGATCGGCAAAGCGAGTCAGAGGTGAACGTCTGCGATCGCGAATTAACCAAGTCAACGCCCAAACCAGATTTTCTGCGATTTGATTGATGCCAGCACCACTACCATCCACTCGCTGATGTGCCAGTTCCCCTAACAAGACTTGTCGGGTTGTCGGCATTAGCTGCCAATCGACACTCCTGACAGGTGCGAGAAGGTAAGTATTAAAATCCTCAGAAGTCAGCAAGTAATAGAGGAAGTGCAGCGGTGCAGAGACGTTGTGTAGATGGGTTTGTAAGGTTCGCTGTGCCCAAGCCCGCTGAAACGGGTTACGTGCAACATCTGCAACCAGGCGCAGTCCTTCACGTTCCGAGGCTTGGAGATGGGCTTGCAGGAATGCCTGGGTTCTAGGTACAGGCAAGACTAGCAACTCGTCCCATGCAGCCGGATGCCATTTTCCCCTCAACCGACTAAAGAGTGCCATCAGGAACTGAATAGGGTAAATCAGGAGACGTAACGCCCCAATGGCAACCAGCAGGTTGAACGTGATGCTGACGGCTTCCCCTGCCCGGATTCCAGGTCGTAAGCGACCGTTGAAACTCAGAGCCTCTGTGATCACGCAAGCGACAACGATACCCACACCTATACCGAGAACCAGAGTGAAGACGATACTGGCAAAGACCCCGGTTGCGGCACGGCTCGAAAGTGCAAAGGCAACGCCCACGAGGAGGCCGAAGAGAATCCCAGAAATGATCGTGAGGGTGATGCTGATGTTTCTCGCATGGTAAACCTCTTCGAGCATGGGATCGGCAGCAATCCGATCCGCCATCAAAAAGCCGAAACAAAATCCCAGGCTGCCGATGAGGCCAATCATCACGCTGGCAGTAATATTGCCGATAATGCCCAAGGCAATGATAGCGATCGCTAAAAAGATAGCGAGACTTACCGCTCCAACGATGACCATGAAGGTCAAAGCCATGTCGAAGGCCAAGTTCACTCCTACTACCGTGCCAATCACGCCCAGCATTGGCTGTTCTATGCCTTGCTTCAGGTTCCAGAGTTTGGGGGGCCCTGAAAAGGACGCAGACATCACGATTGGGGTGGTTGGCAGCATAGCGATCGCCGTGACCCAGGCATGATGACCTGCGAGGGTATGCAAGGCGATGGCTTGCCCTAAGTCCCAAACTTTTAGGGTTTGGTCAGAAGACGCGGAGACGGCTTGCTTGCCATCTGGAGCGATCGCTACATTCGTCACCCAGCCATGATGACCCTTCAGGGTATTGAGAAGTTTTCCTTGCTCTAAGTCCCAAACTTTTAGGGTTTGGTCAGCAGAAGCAGAAACGACTTGCCTGCCATCGGGGGATATGGCAACATCAGTGACCCAGTTGTCATGCCCTGCCAGGGTGTAGAGTTCTTTCCCCTGCTCAATGTCCCAAACTTTTAACGTTTTGTCCAATGAGGCAGAGATAGCCTGCTTGCCATCGGGGGTGAGGACGACCTCCGTCACCCAACCGTTATGGCCTGCAAGGGTGTAAAGTTCTTTCCCTTGGCCTAAGTCCCAAACTTTCAGGGTGCGATCGGCAGAAGCGGAGACTGCCCGTTGCCCATCGGGTGTTACCGCCACAGCCCAGATGACATCATTATGACCTGTGAGGGTTTGCAGTGGGGTTCCCTGGTCAATATCCCAAATTCTCAAGGTTTTGTCACCCGAAGAAGAGACGGCTCGATGCCCATCTGGGGTAATGGCTACACCGCTCACCCATTCTTTGTGACCCTTAAGTTCGTGGAGTTGAGTACCCCGCCGAATGTCCCAAACTCTCAGGGTGCGATCGCGCGACGCCGAGATGGCCTTGTTTCCATCTGGGGTGAGTGCCACATCTGTGACACCGAATTCGTGACCGATCAGAGGGTGCATCTCAGACCCCCACTTTAAATTCCACACTTTCAGGGTGCTGTCAGCAGAGGGAACCTTGACTTTCAAGGCGCGATCGCCAGAAGCTGTAACAGCAATTTGTCCGTTCGAGGACACCGCGATCGCATTGACCCAGGCGGTGTTGTTCTGAACCGTGATCGTTTTGTAGAGGAAGAGTACCAGACCGACTAGCACAGCCGTTAATGCGATCGCCAACGGCAACATGAAATAAATATTGCGATAGGCAGGAATCCTCCACGTCTGCAAGAATTTCCGGTAACCCCTCAACTGATAAACATCGGGAGCGGCTTGGTAGAGGTAGCGATGAAACGCGGTCGGACGAAAGTAGACCCAGTAAGCGATCAGCCAATAATGGCGTAGATTCAACGGGCTCAAGATTTCTGGTAGGTCACCACTGGGCTTGGGAAAATTTGGCATAGTCAACAGCACCTGTGATTGTTACATCAGAGTAGGGGGGTTAAGTAAAGCGTCAAGGATAAAGGATGAGGCGGGTCACCCGCAAGGAGAGCCTTAGCGTAGCAGAAGGTTAGTGCAGCGAGGCATAGCCCAGTCCGGCATGTATCAGAAATTTATACTTGAGCGCTCATGCTTCATCCTTTTTTAGTAAATTGCTCCTGGAAGATTTACACTAAAGGGTGCGTTATGGTTCGGAGATGGTTTCGTTAAGCTGTGCGGAAAATTGTCATTGCTGGTAACTGGAAAATGTACAAAACTCAAAGGGAATCCTCTGAGTTTTTGCAAAAATTTATGTCTGAACTGGAGCACACCCCCGAAGCACGGGAAATCATTCTGTGCGCTCCTTTTACAGCATTGGACGTGATGTCTAAGAGTTTGCACAATAGTCGTGTGCAATTG
>NZ_DATNPA010000480.1:0-13777 GCF_036703385.1 Allocoleopsis sp.
AGGATGACCCCGATACTTTACCCATCCTCAAACAACTCGCTACTACCGATGAGAATGAGTTTGTGCGAAGTGCGGTAGTGCAAGAATTAGCCCGTGGCTGGAAGGATGACCCGGATACCTTACCCTGGCTCAAACAATTCGCTACTACCGATGAGAATGAGTTTGTGCGAAGTGCGGCAGTGCAAGAATTAGCCCGTGGCTGCAAGGATGAGCCTTGGATGTTTGAATTTTTGTGCAGTATTGCCGTCAATGGCCCCTTTAAGCGTAAGGACGACTGGGAAGACAACCCTCGGCAAACCGCACTTGAGGCAATTATCCAGCACTATCCCGACCATCCCCAGACTCTACCCTTATTGCGCGACAGAGCAATGCGCGAGCCAGATAAAAAAGTGCGCGAGTTTGCTAACAAGCAATTGAGGAAACGGGGAGTAAACATCAGCTAGTTCACGTCTTGATTGCGCTTTTTTCCGTTCACCCGGAATCTGTAAGATATGCTAAACCAGGGACTTCTACCATGTAATTTATGCTCAACGCTCAGATAATTGGTTTGGGACGCTCCGGAATCGCAGCCGCACGGCTTCTTAAGCAGGAAGGATGGGAGGTAACACTTAGCGACAGCAACTCCTCCGAATCCCTGCAACAACAACAACCAGCCCTCGCGGCTGAAGGAATCACCGTTAAACTCGGTCATTCCCCCACCCTCAACGACTCCGACTTACCCCAACTAATTGTCGTCAGTCCCGGCGTCCCTTGGGATATCCCGGTATTAGTGGAGGCGAGAAACAAAGGGATAGACACCATTGGTGAACTCGAACTCGCTTGGCGTCATCTCCAGCCGTGCCCTTGGGTGGGCATCACCGGCACCAATGGCAAAACCACTACCACCGCCCTGATTGCCGCCATTTTCCAAGCCGCAGGTTTCCACGCCCCTGCCTGTGGCAACATCGGCAATGCCGCCTGCGAACTCGCGTTGAAAAGTTGGAAGGTTGAACGTTCAGAAGATAACCCTCAACCTGCTAACCTGCAACCTGCAACCCCAGATTGGGTGATTGCAGAAATCAGCAGTTACCAAATTGAATCGTCACGCGAACTTTCACCCAAAATTGGCGTTTGGACAACCTTTACACCCGACCACCTCAGCCGTCATAAAACATTAGAAAACTACTACAACATCAAAGCGCAACTCCTGAAGCGATCGCAACTGCAAATCTTCAACGGTGATGACCCTTACCTGCGCCAAGTCGGTCTAGAACATTGGCCTGATGCTCATTGGACAAGTGTAAACGGCAAAGATGATCTATTAGGTGACCCTAATCGGGGATTTTATATTCAAGACGGTTGGGTTTTTTCACAAAATGAGCCAATTGTCAAGGCTTGCTCACTCCGGATGGTGGGAGCACACAATCAGCAAAATTTATTGATGGCTGTAGCAGCCGCGCGGTTAGCAGGAATTGAAAAAGAAGCCATTCAAGAAGCTATTGCCAATTTCTCTGGTGTTCCTCATCGCCTTGAACACATCATTACTTGGCAGGGAATTGACTTTATTAATGATAGTAAAGCCACCAATTACGATGCAGCGCAAGTCGGATTATCTTCTGTTGCCAGTCCTGCTATTTTGATTGCTGGGGGTGAGGCGAAAGCCGGTGATGATACGGATTGGATTGAGACGATTCATGCCAAAGCGGCGGCTGTTTTGCTGATTGGTGATGCGGCAGCGGCCTTTGCTGAACGCTTGAAACAATCTGGATATGATAGCTACGAAATTGTAGAAACAATGGCGAAGGCGGTACCCAGAGGAGCAGAATTGGCGCAACAGTATGATGCTCGTGTTGTTCTGCTTTCACCCGCCTGTGCCAGCTTCGACCAATATCAAAGTTTTGAGCATCGAGGGGATGATTTCCGTCAATTGTGTCAACAGTTGTTGGATTAAATTGCTAAGTGCGATCACTCCCCATACTACTTGTCAAAGCCTCTCTCCTGGTAGGAGTAGAGGTTTGGAGAGAGGTCAGAGTGTATCTGATCGAGAAGGGATATTTTTTCGGAATCGAGCAGTATTGCGATCGCACATTGATGGTTGTGGAGTAGGGAAAACAACTGATTATTGCCTTGGATAGAACCCAATGGCGAGAAAATAATATTTTGATGGTCAGTGCGATTTATCAAAAACGAGCCTTGCCTATCTTCTGGATCTGGTTGTCAAAAAAGGAGCCACTAATTTAAACAAGAGGATGGAAGCAAATTTCCTCACTGAAGCGACAGAAACCTCGGACGTAGTTCTTACGGAGTCCGAGGTAGTTCATGAGAACAACAATAGGATATCCAGTTGATTATCTATTTCACAACAGTCATATCTTTAATCACCCACCGACCTTCTTTTCGCACCACGTCATAGCGAACTCGCAAATTTTCACTGTAGGACTTATCCTGAGTGGGCTGACCCCCTTGATAGAACTTGGCGGTTTCTTGGACAGCCGCATCTATGATTGCTTGATCGGGGTTCGCCTCACTGGTCTCAACCGAATTCACTACAGTACTATGCTCATACTTCCAGAACGAATCATTTTGCTTATCCGCCTGAGCCCTTTGCCGCTGGCGAGACAGAGCAGGCTCCGCGAGGACTTGGTCTAATTGATCAATTTGATGGTCTGAGCCGAAAGCCAGTGACTTCGTAGACAGCCATGATTCAACCACTTGTTTAGCCGTTTCCTTGGTCAGCGGACCCGACAAAGCCCTCGTCTGACCGCCCGGTTCAGGAATGGGTATGGGAGCTTGCGATAGCTGTATCATCGGCTGCTCTCCCTTCAGGGCTGACGCCGAGCTGCCTTGTAGAGTTTTCTGTAGCCAACTCAGGGTAACAATCAGCAGCCAAATCAGAACTCCGGCTCCGACTACACTGGCAATAGCCATTAAAATGAGCCGTCTGGCTTTTGTAGAAGACTTAGACTTGTCCGAAGATGTTTGAAGACGACTAGGTGGTAGAGGCTTTAAGCTTTCTCCAGCTATTGTGGCCTGTGACTCCGCTAAGCCTTTAGGAGTCCGCTGTCGGCGCGGCGACTTCCCAGAAGACTCACGAGGTATTTCCGTAACGGTACGATCTCCTAATGCTGTTGCTGGCTCCCCGCCCCCATTCCGCGAGCGAGAAACCGGTTGGGCTGCGGACAGCGTTGAAATCCCCTGTGCCGATGTGTGTGCAGTCGCCGTACCCAACGTTGCCGTCCGACTACTGGTGGCAGCTGCCGCTTGTCCAACCGTCCACTGCGAACCTACAGCTGCCGCGTCATTAACCGAGTAGCGTAAGCCTGAGTTCCCAGACGGTTGCGCTTCTCGCGAGAGATTCCGACTCGGCTCTGACACTGATCGAGCATAGCGACGAGAGGCGACTGGCTCAGGGACGCTCCTTGACGCGCCAGCGGTGCTATAGGCTGTATTCTGAGATTGCACCTCAGTCCACTCGTTCTGGCTCTCCTCTGGCGATTCTGACAGGGTTTCTAAATACGCTTGCACCTGATCGTCGGCAAAGTATTCCTTCAACGACGCCTTTTGATTGGCTAAGTCTCGGAAGTGAGGAAATACTGATTTTTGCAGCCAACGTTCTCCATACAGGCACAATCCGGGCAACAAATCGGGTGAACCTTGAGAATGCTCGCGAATAAAAGCTAGGGGTTCGTACTCTTGGCTGAGTTCTAAAGCTCGACTAGCCTCTTCTGTTTGACCCAACAGCAAGGCGCACACCGATTGTTCAAGATGCACATCCTGCCGTCTCCCCAAACGCATGAGCAGCTGCTTGGCACGGGCGATTAGGGAGGGCTGTCTTTGGGCAAACCCTCGTGCGAGTAGGGCATATACAGCCAGATAGGTGGCGACGGCTGAGGGGCGTCGTGCTTCGGTTTCAAATAATGTTTGCTGTTCAATGGCGGTGAGATAGCTACGTAACTGCTGGATAAAGCGGAGAAAATCATCAACACTCAATCCTGATTGGTCGTCACCGGTGCCATCAATGCCCCCTCGCTCCTGTAACATTTCTTGCAGCAGCCGCAGGCCATTGCGTCGCTCTCCGGTATTGTCTTCAGGCAAGGCTAATAATTCCAGGATGCGGTAAGGCCGCAGTTTGTAGAGATCGGCTTTAATTTCACCTCGTACTGAGGGGAATAAGCCCTCCCGCAGCAGTAATTCTTGACCTGTTTCTAAGGAAGTGGCGGCATTTTCGTACTGACCTTGCTGCCATTGCTCTCGACCCAGTTCCAAGCAAGCCAGGGCAAGCGTTAACACAATGTCCGGTCGAACGAGTTGGGGGTCTCCCAAGCGCCCTTTGTCTAAAGTAATGCTGTCGCGGGTTCCCAGAAAGGGGTGCCCTAATTTCAGTACAAGCTCGTATTCCCCAAGTTCTTGCAGAATCAGCAAGGCTCCCAGGAATTCCTCATGCTTGATTTCAATGCTGGGGGTGTGGGGGTCGATGGGCGATTCTGCCGCTTCCCCACTGCCCGTAAAGCCGAGGGTTACTGATGGACCGGGTTCTTGTTCGTAAGTTTTAGTCAGAAAGCTCGCATCATATGCGGAGCGCTGTTCGGGATCACACAGAACTGCGTAGGCTTCGTCCAGAAGTTGTTTGCGAGAGGCGATCGCCGCGTCGGAATACTCTCGGCGCGGCAATTGCAGGGCGCGATCGCGATAGGCTTGGCTTAGCTGTTCAGCAGTAGCCTGAATCGGCAATCCTAAAATTCGGTAGTAATCGAGCGGAATTCGCACGGTTCACTTCCCCAGCGATGCGAGCTTGTCAAATTAACTTATAGTAGCCAATAGCGTTCTCTGTTTAAACGCGCTGTGGTTTTTGAACTGTTGCCTTTAGGGAACCAGCCCAGACGCCCAGCCGCTTGGGTCGAGTTGCTTTTGATATGTTAGTCATTCTAGCAATGCCCTGAGCTTATCCCACCGAGTGAGACTGTTTGATTTTAAACTGGTGATGCGATTTTGACTCAAGTTAATCTGGAAATCAGGGTGTCGGGACTGGAAACTCCATCAGGACACTGACATCAGTCTCCATCTGTTTGTTGGTCAGCTTGGCTCAACTGAATTACAGCTTTGTCACAAAAGCTGAACATTTGTTGAGAGAAAATTTATCCTATTGATGCTGCGAGGACACGAGAAACGAATGGTTCAGGAACGGACTTTACCCGAATTTAAAGTTGAGCAGACCACTCTTACCAAAGAAGAAGGCTTGCTGCTGTACGAAGATATGGTACTAGGTCGATTGTTTGAGGACAAGTGCGCTGAGATGTACTACCGGGGCAAAATGTTTGGTTTTGTCCACCTCTACAACGGTCAAGAGGCAGTATCAACCGGCGTCATTAAGGCGTTACGTCAAAATGAGGATTACGTTTGCAGCACCTATCGCGACCATGTCCATGCTTTAAGTGCAGGGGTTCCGGCACGGCAGGTAATGGCGGAGTTGTTTGGTAAAGCAACCGGTTGCAGTAAAGGGCGCGGTGGTTCCATGCACCTGTTCTCGGCAGAACATAATCTGCTTGGGGGTTATGCCTTCGTAGCGGAGGGGATTCCTGTGGCTACGGGTGCCGCTTTCACCACCAAGTACAAACGGGAAGCTTTGGGAGATGCCAGTGCTGATCGCGTATCTGCTTGCTTTTTTGGTGACGGTGCCTGCAATAATGGTCAGTTCTTTGAGTGTTTAAACATGGCAGCACTTTGGAAACTGCCCATTCTCTATGTGGTGGAAAACAACAAGTGGGCGATTGGCATGGCTCACGAACGGGCAACTTCCCAGCCGGAGATTTACAAAAAAGCCAGTGCGTTTGGTATGGCTGGGGTTGAGGTGGATGGTATGGATGTCTTGGCGGTGCGAGCGGTGGCTCAAGAAGCGATCGCCCGCGCTCGTGCTGGAGAAGGCCCAACTCTCATCGAAGCCCTCACCTACCGCTTCCGAGGCCACTCTCTGGCTGATCCCGACGAACTACGTTCAAAAGAAGAGAAGGAATTCTGGTTTCCCAAAGACCCCATTAAAAAACTTGGGGCTTACCTGATAGAGCAGAACCTAGCCGACCAAGAAGAACTCTCTGCGATTGAGCGCAAAATCCAGGATGAGATTAATGAGGCTGTGCAGTTTGCCGAGTCCAGTCCCGAACCTAACCCCAGTGAGTTGTACCGCTACATTTTTGCGGAGGATAGCTGAAACTCATAAAAAATAAGGCTGGTTATTTTACATCAAACGATTGACCCAATCGCATCGTTAATCCCAGCCAAACTAAACAGAAGAGCGCCAGTTATCCCAAACCGGAAAACTAGCGCTCTTCAAAAGTTTAAGTTTTTTAATGTATTTAGAGTCTTTATATCAGCTTATCTTACTTTGAAATTTTTAATTAGTTTGCCAAAAACTCCCGAACATCTTATAATTTATCACTTTTTTTTATAGTACGTACTGTATCGATTTGTATTACTGTTACTTTTTTAGGAGACACGGGGAGGGAATGAAGCTCTTTATGGCACACCAGCCACTAGAAAGTATCTCGTGTTAAAAAAGCATCATCCTTCCCGGCCTTTACGTCACTTCGTTCTCTGGGGCTACCCCCGAATTTAGCGACATAGAGACCTTTCCCTACGGAGAGAAATTTCTCCACGTCCCCTACTCTCCAGTTTCCCACCTTCTCTTCAGTAACCTAGGTTTAGGCCCAATGAGTCGCCGGGGCAAGAGATGATTCAGAAGGCCGAATTTGGTATTTAACCAAATTGGCAAGATCCTGCAATTGGCTGATGGCTTCAGCGCCTTCCAGCTTCATGAGTTCTCGATCATCCCGCATTTCAGTCCAAGTAATACCGTAATCTGACACTAGAAACCGAATCAGGTGATTATCTCCCAGGCTGACCATGAAAGAAGCACTATTCATCTGGCTGCCGCAGGTATAGCAGGAAGCCAGATAGCCTCGGTTTTCTAGCACCATCGCCAAGGCTTGGAGATTCATTACCAAATCTTGAACGAATTGACGGTGTTGCTCAGCAAGTCTTATGAACACGTTTGTCCTCCAAACACCACTCCTAAAATTTTAGTTCTTTTATACTTTCTTAAGAATTTACTTGTCAGGTCTCAAAAGAAGACCCTTCAAAATTTAAAAAAGTTTCGCTCGATTGATTTCCCTAAGCCTGGCACCAGATTACTGGCTCAGTGGTTGCGTTAAAGTATCAATAGCAACACTCACTGACGTTTTATTGAATGGTAGAGCTTAGGGGTCTCGATCTGGTTCTATCCGAAGGTGGACTTGTGGGTCAAGTCCTGCTAAAACAGCGATCGCAATTCTTGAGCTTGTTCCAAACAGATAGATAGATATTACTTATCAGTTGAGCTTCACCTCAACTTGCCTTGTCTCACAAGCTTAAGTCTCATACCAGCAGTTTGTAAGAGGGCTAACACTAATTAACCTGCCACCAACCTAAAGTCGGTCCAATAAACCGAATGGTTAGCCAGTAGACAACCAGAAAGCCTATGCCAATCCAAGCCCCCTTTGTCGTCCATTTGACAAATTGCTCACCCTGAGTTTTCGTAATTGGAAGCCAGGGATAGATCGTCGCTTCTTGACCGTACTTTTCTCCTAGTGTGGCTTTACGGCGTTTAGCTTCACCCATGATTACTCTGTATTGTTTAAGTGAATTTCGATCATAGCGCTCTAGATGAGATTTAGTAGCAGATTGTTTACGAAAAGAAAAGTGATAACCGGGGAGTAATTAAGAAAATTTAACTCTTTTGGGGGTTCTAGGAAGTCTAAGACTTGGGTTTTGGAAGCCTATCCTCACTAAAGCTCTGACTCTCTGGGAAGTACTAGTGCAGCGTGGCACAAATAACTATCCAGTTGAAAAAGGTTAAAAAGCTTACTGTACAAACTTTCTTGCCTTCTGCCTTCTTGCACTAGCTTGGTGGTGGGAGGCGATCACAGCCAGCGATCTTGCGCCGTTGGGGTATCCGATTTAAACCAACTGGCATCTAGATAGTTAATTCGGGCAAAAGGGCTGAGGGCTGATAGAACTTGAGGCCCGTAGCTGCGGTGGTTCACGCGGTTGTCGAGGAGAGCAACGATCCCTTGAGAGTTTCGCACTGGCGCGATCGCACGTTGTAGTTCTCTCAAAGCAGCAGGCAGCAGATACAGGCGAAACCAATCTAATCGCCGCTGTTTGTAGTAAGCGACTTGGCCTGCAACCAGAGGATTTTCCAACGACGGAATGGGTAAGGTAGCAATCATCAATAGTTGAGGCGGTGGGAGAACGGCTTGATGCGTGCGCCAGAATTCCCAACCGGTGACGAGGATTCCTCTGTCATCGAGAGGGGTCTTTTCCACCTGCACCCGCGAACCAAATTCAGCGGCTAAAATAGCTCCCAGCTGAGCTTTCAGGGGGACATCACCCACGAGGAAAACGGCTGAACCCTTAGAATTGCCGTTGAGCGTGAGTAGATGGCGAACTTGTTGAAGCAGGGCGTCTTGAAATCGCGGTGTATTCGGCATGGGTAGGCCATCCGGCATATACAGATGAATCAGTTCACTCTGTCGGTCTGGGGAGAACTTCAAGCAAGTCAAGTCGCCTAAGCCTAGTTGCTGGCGGTAAACAGATGCCGAAGCCTCCAAATCCAGTGCTTCGCCGATTAAAACCACAGGTTGTTGCGACCAGACTTGGCTCAAGGCCGTTGCGACCTCTACAGGCCCACAGTACAAGGAAAACTGACCCTGCGATCGCGCGATCATTGCCCACAGCAGCTGACCCGACCGTTGCCAGGAGTGCCAAAACTGTTTCCAGGGTTTCGGCAGATAAGAGTATTGGTTTTCATGATCCCTTGGCTGTAGTCCTTCAAACAGCTGCTGCAAGGTATCTCGCTCGACAGACTCAAGCAAACAGCACTCGTAAGGATTAGCTGGGTGAACAAAGACAGCTTTGGTGAGTCGCACCCGCATGTCCCGGATGAAGTCAGCCTGTTTAGGCCGTGCTAGCATCAGTTCGTCCCAATCCCCTGGCTGGATGCAGGCTTGAAGCTGCTCTCGTGCCCATCCTTCCAGGTCATCGGCTCTATCAATCAAGGTAGGGATATCCGCAGGAAAACGCTGGTGGTTTTCTAATCGGTCTGCCAACCAAGCCGCTGGTGAGGTAATCAATAACCCCTTGAACTGTTCATCCGGAAAAGCGTCGCTTGTCTGAATCGGCTTATCCGTCCCCATCCACTGCTGTAGTCGCGGGATTTCAACCCGTAGCAACCACTGCTGTACGGATACAGGTGCCACAAGGATAACTGGCCCTGGCCACATTAAGGCAGGTGCCAGATAACTCAGGCGATAGGAGGAATGAGTACTGCCTGTCTGAATCAAGGCAGAACGCGATCGCCGCAAAGCTCGTGCGACTAGTCGTGCCATTGTCAAATGATGAGGCCAACTGGGTTGACCCTGCTCTCGCAGAAAGGCACGTAGTGAGGAATGGACTTCTACTTCAATCACGCAGACCTAGCGTCTGAACGCCCCTAGAAATGAACACCAGCCCTCAATTAGCTCTACCGATGCTATGAGCCTGAGCAATATTGGGGTGGCAATGACACCACTTCCCATTATGCCAAAGGGAAACCTGAGGGGCTTGAGTCTGGCGAGTAGAGGGTTGAAGACTGGAATCACAAGCGATCGACTCTTAGAGGGACATTTTCTTAATAGCCCCCTTGAAAAGAAAAAGGCTAACTTATGGACAAGAGCTGTTTAACCTTGACCCATATGAGTAAAAGTTACTTTTGCCAGAGGTCTACCGCCGTTGGTGCAATTGGGATGTTCTTGGCGATCGCTATGCTATGTTCCTCAGGACAGGCGCAGGTGCTACCAATCAGTCAGGAACCTGGTACAAACACTAACGTTGACTTGGATGTGGGCAACCCCAACCAATTAAATATCACTGGCGGACAGCTCTCTGGAGATAATCAGAATCTATTCCACAGCTTCCAGCAGTTTGGTCTTAATGCTGGACAAATTGCTAATTTTATATCTAATCCTAATATCCACAATATTCTAAGCCGGGTAGTAGGTGGCGATCCGTCTGTGATTAACGGCCTGATCCAAGTCACTGGTGGACCATCTAATCTGTTCTTGATGAATCCTGCTGGCATTATTTTTGGGTCAAATGCCAGCTTGAATGTACCTGCCAGCTTCACCGCTACCACCGCCACAGCCATTGGTTTTGGCAATAACTGGTTTAATGCGAGCGGGATTAATGATTATGGCTCATTAGTCGGTAATCCAACTACTTTTGCATTCAAAGTCAATCAACCAGGAAGCATTATCAACGCTGGGAATTTGACTGTCACTTCAGGCGATTTAACCCTGATTGGTGGCACAGTTGTTAGTACAGGAGACCTGTCAGCACCAGCCGGAAAAATTACAGTAGCCGCCGTATCGGGTCAACATTTAGTGCGGATGAGTCAACCGGGAATGCTACTGAGTTTGGAGGTAGAACCCCTCACAAGTACTCAGTCAGAACCTTGGACATTGCCTGTCAAATCTCTTCCAGAATTATTGACGGGTGACAGTGGGGGAAATGCTACAGGAATCAAGGTTAACAACAACGGAGAAGTTGAACTGACGGGTTCAGGGTTCAGCGTAGAGAACGGTGATGTAATCGCGAAAAAAGTAACAGCCGAAACCATAAAACTTTCTGCTGCTCGCAATCTTACTTTAGTAGAGAGCCAACTGCAATCAACGGGAAATATGCAGTTATTAGCACAAGATACGGTGCAAGTTCGCGATAGTGTCGAGAAACCTTTTATCGCTCAAGCCGGAGGCAACCTCAAGATTCAGGGCAATCAAAAGATTGATATTTCTGTCATGAGTAATCCGGTAAGTGGTTTGGTGTCTGGTAAAGATACGGTATTGCGTTCTGCAAATACAGTACGGGGGGATGCCCACTATGCCACCGGTGGTAACTTCAGCATTGAGCAGTTAGATGGGAGTGCAGCTTCTCTCAACAGTCCTGAAGACCCCATTATTCTAGCGCTGGGAGATGTCACTCTAGGAGACTACACGGGAGCCTCGTTACACATCTTGGCGGGGGGGAGTGTGACGCTGGGCAATGTCACGATTAACGCTACAGACACAACAGCCAACTCAATTAACCCCAACAATCCCAATCCTTTTTTGAGTAGTCTTGCCACCATCACTCGGTCAAATGGCACAGCGTTGACTTACAATGCGACTCCATATGCTTCCACTGATGGCGGCGTCCAACGTCTGAATGGGACTCCGTTGGTTATCGATGGTAGTACTCAACCCACTTTAGATGTTCGTGCTGGAATCGATTGGACAAAACTAGCGGGATTTCCCGGAAACAGCATTATCGGAACTGTTTCACCTGCTCCTACTTTGGCTGCCCCAAGCAGTGCGAATATCACAATTGGTAGTATTAGCATACTCGATCCCATTAACTCACCCTCAGCCTTACCTCAAGGTGTTGTACTTTTAACTAATCAATATAAGCCCAACACTTCACTCCCTGGCGGAGCGATTCAGGTTAATGGACAACCAAACTCAACTAACACCAGCATTCGTTTGGCAATCTCGAATTTGTTCAATGGGACTCCAACTGGCAGTGTTGTGGTTATTGATTCGCGCTCCAGCATTACAACCAAAGATATTACACAGGGAGACTCTAGTGCTACTCCCATTTCTGTAGATTTGTTGGCTGTCAACAATATTAAGACTGGAAATATTCTCGCGGCTACCACTTTTGGCCTGAATGATGGTCTTAATTCCTCAGTCGTTTTGAATTCGGCCGCTGGCGATATTGTTGTTAAAGCGATTAGTGCTGGTGCCAATGGCGTTGATATTAGAGCTTTCGGGCTTTTCCAGGCGACGGACTCGCTTCAACAGAATTTTGAACCCATCCAGACAAATCCTCTCCCAGGTACACAGCTACGTCAGTTTCTTGATGCAAAAAATATTCCGGTTCAGAACAATCCTAATAATTCAATTCCGCCGCTTCAGTCAATCCCAGTCAATTTAGCACAACCGCTTCCGACCAGTATCCTTGCTAAACCCAACTCACCGGATTTCCGACCTAACGGTTCACTCAATGCTCCTATCACAATCCGGTATGGAGACGCATCTAGAACCCTAATCAATCAGACCGTTAATGTTTCTAGCGTTGGCAATCCAGCTGTCAATAGTACTAGCCGTATCCTTGTTCAAGGGGGAAATGCTGGTTTTTATGGGGGAGCGAAAGTGGATAGACTTATCCCCGGTAATGATGACTTTGTAACAGCAAATCCAAATGTTGCTAATTCTTATATCACTGTTACACCCAACACTCCTAACAATCCCAGCAATTATATTTATGGAAACATACTTTACAGGAATCAACGCTACCAGACTTTAACATTTGCCTCGAGCGAATTTCCTGTTGATGCTAGTGGTACGGTTGGCGCAATTGCTATAGGTGCTGGAGTAGATGCAGGCTTTTACGGCTCAACTCAAAATCTCGTTTTTAACCCAATTTCTGTTCCTGTAGATCCAACTACTCCAACAACCCCAACTAATCCAGTTGTTACCAACCCGACAACCCCAACCAATCCAGTTGTTACCGACGCAACAAACTCAACCAATTCGGTTATTGCCACCAATTCTTCAACTTCTGATCCGTCAAATAACACCACAACTCAAACAGATAATTCCCCTAAAGACTTTGAAACGAAGACACAAAGTTATACCTCGAATACCTCTTCATCGTTTCTAGGTTATAGGAGTAAGATTCTTGATGTTAGTTCGGAGAGTGTTGCGACGCCCTGCCATGCCACTGAGTTGAGGGTTAATCGCGAGGGCAAGTTGGAACTTCTAGGCTCTTGTCTGCAAATAAGACAAGAGGAACCGAAAAAACTGTCTAAAATTCACTTGTTTGAAGAAACTTATGTGAGCATTTTGTTTCCTGAACTCCACCGGACTCTACTGCAATCGTTGGAAAAGAATTATGAAAAATTGAAAACGATTAGCAATTAGAGGTTTTAATTAGAAATTCAGGTGATTACCGACATAAAGGGGTTAAGGCAGTTTCTCTCGCCTTGGACCGGGTTGCCAACATTCAACACATTTGAGCAAGACGACAATGAAACGAGCAACAGTCGGTATGAGTGGGTCGATCGCAAAAGTTTTAGGTGCGATCGCACCTTGGCGAGGTATGCTGAGTGCGATCGCAATTCCCTTGGCGATATCAGCACTGTGCCCCCCTCTCCAAGCACAGATGCCACCCATCACTCAAGAACCCGGTACGAACACCAACGTTAACCCCGATGCAGGCAACCCCAACCAATTTAATATTACGGGTGGGCAGCTCTCCGGAGACAATCAAAATCTCTTCCACAGCTTCCAGCAGTTTGGCCTGAACTCTGGACAAAAAGCTAACTTCCTATCTAACCCCAATGTCCGCAATATCTTAGGGCGAGTTATGGGGGGCGAACCTTCAATTATTAACGGAATCATTCAGGTTACGGGCGGACAGCTGGTTGACTGACAAAACTCAACAAGCATAATCAAAGGAGTGTACTTGGAACTCCAGAGTATAGAGCCTTTGCTGATGCTGTTGACGAGAAGCGATAGCCGGGGCAGGGTCAAAATTGCTAGTTAAACAAAAAGTCTCAAACAACTTCCAGCCTCGGGCTAAAGCTGTTTTCACCCAATTCCAACCAATTCGCAGATAGCTATTGCCTCGTTCCCAGTGAGGGTCAACCCAACGACGCTTACCCTGTGCTACTACGGCTGTACCTTGTAAC
>NZ_DATNPA010000481.1:0-3036 GCF_036703385.1 Allocoleopsis sp.
GCAAACGCACTGACCGCTCAAAGCGGTTACATCACGCTCCAGTGGTCGGACACGTTTTATAATTCAACCAACGACTACGATCTCTACGTGCTGGACTCCACAGGGTCGCAAGTCGTTGCCGCATCGACCAACGTTCAAGCAGGCAACGCTTTTCCGTTCGAGTACACCGGACCTCAAGCTGCCGGAAACCAAGTCGTTGTAGTCAGAGCAAGCGGTCAAGCGCGATATCTGCGGTTGGATACGGAACGGGGGCGGTTGAGCTACAACACGGTAGGGCAAATTTGGGGACATCCGGCTGCAACGGGAGCCATTGCGGTAGCAGCAACCAGCGCAGCGGGAAGAAATTCACCATTCACTGGCGGTGCAGCCAACCCAGTTGAAACCTACAGTTCGGATGGGCCAAGACGAGTGTTCTTCAATGCTGATGGCTCGGCAATAACGCCAGGAAACTTTTTATCAGGCGGGGGAACGGTTCGCCAAAAACCGGACATCACCGCTGCCGATGGCGTAGCAACTAGCTTTCCTGCCTACCCCGCTAGCTATTTCAACCCATTTTACGGTACAAGTGCAGCAGCACCCCATGCCGCCGCGATCGCGGCTTTAGTGAAATCTTACAAGCCAAATCTAACTGCATCGCAGATTCGGAACATCCTCACCTCAACCGCGCTGGACATCGAAGCTGGCGGTTACGACAAGGATTCGGGTTACGGAATTGTCATGGCAGATCGCGCCCTGCAAAAAGCTCAGCAAATGCGTTAATTTCCTGCATCGGACAAACTGCTAAATAGGACTTAGACATTGGTCAGTTGAAAGGGTTCAACACCCTAAAACTGACAAAAGCTACAAAGAGTGTGATTCCTACAGGGTGTTACTCAAGGCGTGGTGGCAGGGGTCTGTCGGCTCTTTTGAGCAACCGCTCGAAGGCTTGTTGATGATGTTGATAGCTGAGCCACGCATGGTAAGTTTGGCTGTGAATCGTTGCCGAATGTCCCATTTGTTGCGCCGCTAAGGGGATATCTAACCCATAATGTATGCTTCTAATCGCCCAACAATGGCGCAAGTCATAAGGACGAAACGGAAGGCGCTGGCGTTGGAAATAGCGAGTGACCCGATGCCCCAAGTCTCTATTGGTTTTCCCCGTACATTGAGGGAGTTTAATATCAGTTAGATTAAACTGCTCCACCCATTCGGGATGCAACGGCCAGATTTTCCTCATCCCCGTTTTTCCCGCCAAGACGGTCAAAACTCCCGAACTTGTTTTGAACGCTTCCAAGTCCAGATGAAACAGTTCGTGAGGGCGCAAACCATAGGTAGCCAACATTCCAAAAGCCCACTGCCATGCCGGGTTAGAGAGCCTTTCATACCACTCGACAATCTCAGAATCGGTTGGTAGAGAGCGCGGGGAAACTTTTGTGGGGGAGTAGTTCCCTATATACCTTTTAGTATCGAATTCTATACTCGCAATCTGCGCTAATTTATCCAACGCCAAACAAGTCTTTTGACGCATTCTTGTGTCAGGACGAGTCGAAGCGATCGCACCTTTTAAAACTTCAACGGTAAGGGGTTTATCGGAGGGCAGGCTCTTAAAGACTTCTTGATAGTTAGTCTTCCAGGTGGTAACAGATTCTGGCGTTCTAGCGCGTCGAGTAAAGTAATCGCGTTCTAATTCATTAATCCAATCCCCAGTCGTTTTTGGAGACGATTGTCCAAAAGTTAGATGACGCAAATAAGGCTCCCAATCAAACGCTTGCTCGTCGAGAAGTTCTCCTACCTTTCGAGCTTCTTTTTCGGCTCGGTGCAGCCCTTCCACTGTCACATATAGACCGATAGCAATTTCTTGTTGATGAGGTTTAGTATTATTACTCCCCGGACGTGGAGGAAACGTACCGCGTAAATATAACCGATTGCCTTTTTGTTTAATTGTGACTCGAACCTTATCCGTCTTGAGTCGGGTGTTGACTCGATTAAGTAGGTCGATTAACTCTCCATCTTTCATTGAGTTTTTGTTGTTCAGCTCCTCAAATAATTAAGGTATAATCGGGAAAGCACAGCCAAGATAGATCGCTGGGTTCAGTCGATGGCAAAAGCCCGTACACCCCGTGGCTTCCTGACACGCTCCGGCGAGCTTCAAACCTAACAAGCATGGGCAATTGCTTTTACATCCCCCAAGCAGAGGGCATCTGTTTCCTATGCAGAGGGTCGCCATTACTCCTTGGCGGAAATCCTGGTGCGGCTGATTCTCAATTTATCTGAGTTTACGACATTCACTGCCCCGTTGGATACAAGCTTTCCCATCTGTCAAGCTTCCCTAATTTTTCCCTAACTCTAGTGCCTAAGCAGAATTGCTGAAAAAAGGGTGCGAGGTAAAAGTATAAAACGCTACATTAAACACGGAGGTTTTGATCGGGGTCGCTCCACCGATAGGCCCTGATGTTCGCCCCCAATTAAAATGCCTCCCATAAGGGCAATAACTCTTCAATATCAGGTGTTTAATAAAGGAAGAAGAGCGGTAAGATTTTAGCTGTTCTTGAACAGAACCCTAGATAAAAAAGTAGCCATAGAATAGGAAAGTTGCGGGTATGGGTGAAGGCGGCGCTCGCCTCTGGCTTTATTTTCCCTAGAATTAAGAGCGAGCGCTTCTACTCTTACTGCACTCTGTATTAGTCAGTACTAATATCCCACTTGGAAGGGCGCTGATAGGTGAAAGTGAAGGTATCTCCACTCTCAATCGCTCGTCGCATTTCCTCATACATGGGATAGTGACCAATACCACTGAGTTTGACCCAGCCTCGTGACCGAGTCAAAGCGACAAATACCTGATTACGAAGCTGACAAGAGCTTTCATCTTTGGCAATATTGTCAAAGCCAACGACATAAACCATATCCGCCTCATTTCCTTTTACTCGATGAATGAGAGAGACGGTGATCCCGTCGTCATGCCAGAAATGGTTGCGCTGGGAATTGTTACGTTCTAAGACATTGATAGTCTTTGCCGTAGGAACATAGATATCAATACCATGCTCCATTAAAAATGCA
>NZ_DATNPA010000482.1:0-5372 GCF_036703385.1 Allocoleopsis sp.
AGCCTGCTCTAGCCAACTCGCACATCATGCCATTCCACTGCTCTTTCTCGGCAAATAATCCGTGCAGCAGTAAAATCGGTTGTCCTGTCCCTGCTTGATTATAGGAAAGCGTTCCACTCTCGATTGGGGTAGAGCGAGTTGCGATGTCACAGGTTGAAGCAGGGGTTGCACGATTGAGCCAACCAGAGCCAACAAGCCCACTGACAACTAGAACGATGATAACTAACCGAAGAATGAACTTTCTCATGAATAGTTTTTCCTGACTATTCCAAGTCCGAGCAAATGCCGAGATACTCAACTCGATTGTTAGTGCACTATCTCAAATTTTGGGATGTGCCTGTTTCAGCCTATTTCATACCCTCATTCAGCGCTGACTATTGGCAGCGATTACTGGTGGAGTTCAACGCTAATTTGCCACGCTTTGAGGTGATGGTGCGTGTTGCTCCAGAAGTGTTGCCGCGACTACGCTATGCCGGATATTTCGCGAAGATAGAGCAGATTGGTTCACCCGATGCAGCGGGGTGGATTCCTGTTGCCATGCGGTTTGATGCACAAGAGGCAGCTTGTGCTTATGTACTGGGATTTGGCGCACAGATGAAAGTGTTAGAACCATTGGAGTTGCGCGATAGCATTGTGCAAACGGCAAAAGAAGCGATCGCACTTTATACCAAAGGGTGAGTTAATGAATTGCAGCAAGAATCGAACGACGCTAAATATTTTCAGGCTCTTGTCCTATAGCCGAACGCAGGGAAATGACTAAAAACTCTTTAGACCTTAGAAAACAGAAATATTTCAAGATCAGTTCACAAATTGCCCAGTTGGATGATAGAAAACTAAATTCTTTGCTTGGCAAAAGTGAATCGAATCAGTCAAGTACAGGTTGGGGGATGAATCACGTTGTTATCTTTGGGCAATCCAAAGTCTTTGTGAAACGTGTTCCAGTTACAGATATTGAATATGACAATCTGTTCTCTACTAAAAATCTCTATAACTTGCCAATGGGTTATAACTATGGCATCGGTTCTACTACTGGGTTAGGAGTTTTTCGTGAGCTTGTGACTCATCTCAAAACAACTCACTGGGTCTTGGAAGGTGCGATAGCTACATTTCCACTGATGTACCATTATCGGATTCTTCCTTCCTCTAAAGCGTGTGCAGATTTAGAGATTAATATCGAACATTGGGGCAATCATGCCAATTTCAAAAAATATGTGTTAGATAGGGCAAATGCTCAGTATGAATTGATTCTATTTCTGGAGTACGTTCCCTTTGTGCTAGAAACATGGTTGCGAGAGAACCCCAACAAACTTCAGCAACCCTTCAATGACTTGTGTAGGGCGATCGCCTTTTTGGGAACGAAGGGAATCATCCACTTCGACGCACATTTTCGCAATATTCTCACGGATGGTGAGCAGATCTATTTAACCGATTTTGGGTTGGCACTGGACAAGAGTTTTGTATTGACAGAAGGGGAAGAGATTTTCTTTAAGCAGAACACCTTGTATGACTACGGGGAAGTCTTGCGAAATTTAGGACATTTGATTCGAGCGCCCTATGACTCATGTTCCCAGAGCGATAAGCACAGGATTATGGAAAAATATGGCATCAAAGAAGGCTTACGACCCCATGAAGTAGGAGCCATATTACTCGATAACATCAAGCAAATTCATGCTGATGGGGACATGGAGTTGGATGAATTCTATGTTGCCAGTGTCGTCAAATACCGCGACATTATTGCACTGATGCAAGACTTCTTTGCTCAGATGTGGGGAAACGACCAGAAGGACACGCAACTTCCTCACACAAAACTACGGCTGCTGCTCAACGAGACAGGGTTTCTTCCGATTCAGAATGAAGGAGTTTGAGGATTGGCTTGTAAAATAATGTAGGTGTCCGGTCTTGGGTTAGTTCAAATGTACTAGACTCAAGTGGCTGACGAATGAAATCTATCTTTAGAAAGAGCAAAATTGAGTTGTCTTTACTTCAATGCTCCATGTCTTGAGTCTCGGACAGGTAACCAGCGAGGCGATCGAGGCATTCAGACCAGCCCTCCAGGTGCGAATCACGCGCTTCAAGGGACTTGAAGATAGCTTGATGGAAGGTTAGCTTTGTCTTGCCGTCATGCTCTGTAAAGGTCACTGTTACAAGTGTTTCGTGTTTGGGGTTGCCGTCTTCGTCCTCCCAGGCATGGGTGAAGACGAGGCGTTCCGGCTCGACAATCTCGCGATAAAGGCCTTGCAACCAATAGTCTTTGCCTTCGGGTGAGCGTAAGCAGGTGCGGTAGGCACCACCCGATCAAAAGTCCCCCTCGCTAAACGGAATTGTGAAGTCGCGTGGAGCACACCAACGCATCAGGTGTTCGCGCTCTGTCCAGACTTTGAATACAAGGCTGCGTGGTGCATCGAAGATACGGATGATGGTGAGTGAGCGTTCCGACGTTGCCGTTGTCTCACTGTTTTTTGTGACCATATTTTATCTCCATTTGTTGTTGCAACTCGTGCAGATATCCGTCTAAGTGATCGAATTACTGTTTCTAGTAGCGGCGATACGTTCTGGTAAACAGGCTAATGTTTCGCACTCGGTTGGTTCATCAACATTTTGATGCCATTGATTCGAGGAGTTCTTCGAGGCGGTTCAGGGTGTCGCGCATCCCCATTTCCATACCTGAGTGAAGATGTCCATCCCGCTGCTCAACCGACGGGTACTGGATATGGATGTGCAATGTCGTAAGCCCGTCTTGTTCGGTCAGAGTTAGTGTATTCAGGTGGTCGCTGTTGGGAATTGGTTCGTAGCGTTCGGTGGAAACCAATCGTTCCGGTGGCACAATCTCACGGTACTCTCCTGAGAACCCGTGGTCAGTGCCGTTGCTGGAGTCATGCAAAACATAGCGCCAAGTGCCGCCCACGCGCAGGTCGATCTCGCAAACGGTCACCGTCATGTTTGTGCAACCACCAAACCAGTGCTTTACGTGTTCAGGCTTAGTCCATGCCTCGAAGACAAGCTGCCGTGGGGCATTGAAGACCCGTGTCACGACAATTTCGCGATCGGACGGCAACGTCAACGTTAGGCGATTCCTCTGCTCTGCAACCATCTTCGCTAAGAACTCATCAAGACAGTCAACGCTGGAATTCCATCCTCCGATAACGCCCATCTCCTCGTGCTTGCGGCAATCTTCCGCCGTGGAGTGCATAATTCGCAGGGTGAGGCGAGTCTTATCGTCTAAGTCCTCAAAGATGGCTGTCGTTACGATAGTGCCGCTGGGTAGGTCTACCTTCACCACCTGTTCAAAGCCTTCATCAAATTGATCGGTGGCGACGATCCGTTCGGGCGGTACGACTTCCTTGAAAACACCGCTCACCGGATACTCGGTGCCATCGGAACCACACATTACATAGCGCCAGGTGCCGCCCGGTCTCAAATCCATCTGTTCGACACGGGTTGTGAAGCCTTTGGGACCCCACCACTGCTCAATATGTTTTGCCTCTGTCCACGCCTTGAACACGAGTTCGCGTGGTGCATTGAAGACGCGAGTGATGACAATCTCGCGATCGGATTGAGTATCAGTGGCATCATTCTTGTTGCCCATCTTGTTTCTCCTGGGTTTGTAACTCGTGCAGGTAATCATCCAGCCGATCAAAGCTTTCCTCCCAGAATTGGCGATATTGTTCGAGCCAGTCCTCTACGTCTTTGAGCGGCTCGGCGTTGAGCTGGCAGGGTCGCCACTGAGCCTCCCGCCCCCGCACGATCAGTCCGGCACGCTCTAGCACCTTGAGATGCTTGGAGATGGCAGGAAGGCTCATTTCAAAGGGTTTGGCTAACTCCGTGACCGATGCCTCACCCTTGGTGAGGTGAGCTAAAATCGCCCGTCGCGTGGGATCGGCAAGAGCAGCAAAGGTGGCACTCAGGCGATCGCTAGACATCTTGTATTTAACCGCACAGTTAATTAAGTACCAGGTTAAATGTACTACCCAAGAATGTCAAGTGCTTATTACATCAATTTATGAGACTAGTACAATACGGGAGGGGGATGTCTTGACCGTCGCAGTCATGCTCAGATAGAAACAGGGCAAGATTTGCAGGATACCCAACCCAGTGGTGCATTTACTTATCGGCAACGCACCCTACAAGATCGGCGATCGCACTGCGTCCATTTGGAGCCGAATAGACCATGACGACGAAAGTTTTAGAAACGACACCAGAGCGACTGATTATTCAACATGAGTAAAGATAAGTCAACTCATGTTATCCAATTTCCCGATTCGAACGTCCCAATCCTTAATCTTACTAATCCACAAAATAGAAGAATTATTCTCTGATAGCTCTTGGCTCTTAGTCGAAACCTTTCTTGGGCTACCTGGAAAATTTTTAGTAATCTAATTACGTGTTCAACAAATATTCTCTCACTAGCTTTCTCTTGATTAGCTTGAATTGTCTCTAAGTCTGATTGACTTAGAGCTTGCTCAGACGAATAGACTTATCCGCAAATGCGAAATGCTTACTGTAAAATGGTTTTAGCGATTATGAGCCAAGTGCGATGGTCGCTTTGCGAACCGCCGTAGGCATCGCCAGCGCTCAATCAACGTAAGCATGAGACTTTGAGGGGAAAATTCAGGCTAAATCATCAGAAATGGGTGCGGCATCATTGGCTTTCGTTTTGGAGATATTAAACAGCAAACCTAAAATTTCAAAGATCGGTTTTTGTCGCCGGTAAACTAGACACAAGCAGACTCCTTCTTTAGGTGACATTTCTGTTTACGCCCACCACCAGGAGCAATGATCCGAACTTTCTTTTTCTCAATTTCTGCCTGTTTCTGTAAATGACGTTGTTCGGCTAAAGCTACTAATGCTAAAAAAGGCTCATAATCAATCTACAAACACTATCTTCCTCTATTTCCGACCCCTTTTTACGGTGACCTGTACTTAGCTGAAAAATCAGCTCTTAAAGTTCCGATGCGAGGCAAGCTTACGGAGGAGCAATGCGATCAGCTTCGCTGAAGGCGATCGCACAGATGACGATCTTCCTGTGTGACGTTAGGGTTGGTCATCAGATAACCGCGTACCCAATTGCACCCGCGCTTGAATAAAATATCTCGATCCAATAGCTCTAAGTTCCACAGAAGCACGGTCTTGTCATCACTCGCTGAGGCGACGCTTTTACCATCAAGACTAAAGCTAACGCTATTGACTGCATCGCTATGCCCTTTAAGCGTTCCGAGTTCTTGTCCGTCTTTACTCCAAATTTTGATAGTCTTGTCAGCACTGGCTGAAGCGAGGGTTTGACCATCTGGACTCCAAGCAATGCTCTTAACGGACTTACTATGCTTCTGAAACGTTTTAAGTAGTTTGCCGTCTTTGCTCCAAATTTTAATAAT
>NZ_DATNPA010000483.1:0-3303 GCF_036703385.1 Allocoleopsis sp.
TGTTTAACTTGCGCCATATAGGCTTGGATTTTCACCTCATAGACTTTTATTTTGTCGATGGGGGTTTTTGCCTGTTGCAAGACAACTGTTGCCCATTTCTCCATCTGCTCAAAATCGCAGTTCAGGTACGCTGTTTCTACCGCTGATTCATAAAGTGCTAGTGTTAGCTCGTACTGACTTTGCCAGCTATTGACTGCCAATAACCCCAAAGCAACCTTCAGGTAGCGGATAGCAGATTCATAGGCTGTCGCTGCTTTCGCTTTCTGACCGGCTATAAGATTAAGTTCAGCAAGCTTATATCGTTCCGACTCTAAGGTAAGTAAGTCGGTGCCGTAATTGAGTTGATTCACCAACGTGAAGATATTTTCTTTTTGTTCTTCAGGCGTTGTATTTTGTAGTAGCAACTGACCAATTTTTAGGTGAGTTTCTTTCTTCTGTGAATCTGGAATAAGACAATAAGCGGCTTGTTGCACGCGGTCATGCAAAAACTTGTAGCCAACGTTTAACGGCTCAACTTGTAAGGCGGTTGAGGGTTCTATGTCAAACACCATCGGAGTTTTATAAGCCTCCGAGAGCGGTAAAATCAGCTCTGCTTGTAAGGCAACCCACAAATCCGTTGCTGTCTCTGACTGAGATTTTTCATTGACAATGGCTAAAACATCTAACGTAAATTTGTCCCCAATGCAGGCTGCTAACTTTAGGACATTCTGCGTCTTGGGCGACAGCTTTTGAATTTGGCTGACCATCAGTTCGACAACATTCTCGGTGATATCAATGCCTTGAAGAACATCGATATCCCACTGCCAGCAACCTTGACTGAAATTAAATGACAGGAGGTCTTCCTGATGCAGCGATTTGAGGAGCTGAGTTAAGAAGAAAGGATTACCTTGTGTTTTCTTGAAAACTAAATCAGCTAGTGGCTTAGCTTGGGCAGTAGCACTGTGGAGGGTATCAGCAACTAATTGGCTAACATGAACAATATTCAAAGGTTGGAGAATGATGTTATTGATAACCGCTCCAGTCTGTTGGATTTGCTCCAATGTATGAATTAAGGGATGAGTGGCACTGACCTCATTGTCTCGATATGCCCCAATTAGCAATAGATATTCGCTATCTGGATCGGTCACAATCAGCTCAATGAGCTTGAGAGAAGATAAATCTGCCCACTGCAAGTCATCTAGAAAGACAACAAGCGGATGTTCGGGTTGGCTAAATACGTGGATAAATTGTTGAAATACTCGATTGAATCGGTTTTGCGATTCAGATGCACCAAGTTGAGGAACGGCGGGTTGCGGTCCAATAATTCGTTCTACTTCGGGAACCACATCAATAATGATTTGACCGTTGGAACCGAGGGCTTCTAAAAGTTTTGATTTCCAAATTGCTAGCTTGTCATCACGTTCTGTCAGGAGTTGCCGCATCAATTCCTGAAACGCTTGAATGATGGAAGCATAGGGAATATTGCGCTTGAACTGGTCGAATTTACCAGAAATAAAGTATCCTCGCTGACGCACAATGGGTTTATGAATCTCATTAACCAGCGAGGATTTTCCAATTCCAGAGTAACCACTGACCAGCATCATTTCTGTTCTGCCAGAACTGACGCGATCGAAGGCATCCATTAATCGACTAACCTCTTGTTCGCGTCCATATAGCTTCTGCGGAATCGAAAATTGACTAAATAAATCCAGTTCTCCAACTTTGAAGTGAGCAACCTCCCCAGACGTTTGCAGCATCCTCAAACAAGCTTCTAAATCAGCTTTCAATCCCAGCGCACTTTGATATCGGTCTTCTGCTGTCTTGGCAAGGAGCTTCATTACAATGTCAGATATCGCCAGAGGAATGGCTGGGTTTAATTCATGTGGTGGAATTGGAGTTTTCGCAATATGGCAGTGAACCATTGCTAGTGGGTCATCAGTCTCCTGACAGGGCAATTGACCCGTTAGCAGTTGATACAACGTTACACCTAAAGAGTAAAAGTCAGTCCGATAGTCGATCGCACGGTTCATTCTCCCAGTTTGCTCGGGTGCCATATAGGCTAGGGTGCCGACTCCGATGTCCTGCATAGAGGCTACGTCCATAGAGGCCGTTTCCCGAACGAGCAAATTAGGATTGTTAATTGTCTGACTTTCTCTAGATAAACGAGAAGCAATACTAAAATCAATAATTTTAACTTGACCTGTTGTCGAATCAATCAGGATGTTATGAGGTTTAATATCTTTATGAATAATATTATTTTGATGAAGTTGAGCTAAGGTTGAAGCTAGCTGAATACCAATTTGCAAAAATTGGTTCAAGTCAATCGCTTGAGCAGAAATGAAATTTATCAGTGCTTTTCCTTCAAAATCTGGTAAAATTAACGCCAAGCCATTCTGATAACTTTCTAGAGCAATAGGTTTAAGAATTCCATTGATGTCTAGAGGCTGGAGAATTTTAAACTCATGCCTCAGCTTTGTAAGTTCCTCAATTGTGGGATACTTTGCTTTTAATGTTTTGATAATGACGGAGTTAAGTTCTGGCTGTTTAGAAGCACGATAAATGACGGTGTTTATTCCCTCATAAATTACTTCTAATACGGTATAGCCAGCAATATTCATGGTTGTATTTACCTTTAATTAAAACTTTTTGAGGGCACGATAGTATCGTGCCCCTACATGAAAATCTTGTGGTTCGTAGGGGCACGGCATTGCCGTGCCCTACCCTTTATTCCATATTAGCCATCACAGTTGTAGTAGTAATTTCGTGATGGTGATTCATACCGTTTGGCTTTAGACCCGAAAAGCGAAGCGTCCGCTAAACAACATCGCCCCCTACATCCTCTCGACCCAGCACAGCACTGGCAGCTCGATAAAGCAACTGTAGCGCATCCCCATCTTGAGGATACTGAACCACTCCCACGCTAAAGGTCGCTCGAAACGAGGTGCCGTTTTCTCCCTTGAACTCAAATTGACGCAGCATCTTCCGCAAGTCCGAAAGCCGTCGCACACCGTCTTTTTTATTCATGCCGGACATACCTACCACAAACTCTGCACCTCCCCAGCGACCGACAACATCCTCGCTGTGAAAGATTTGCCGTAACAGTTCCCCAAATCGAGCTAATACCTCATCTGTAGCCGCATGACCGTACTGTTGGTTAATATGCTGTAGGCGGTCTAACTTCATGATCGCAAAGCAGAATGGTTGATGGCAGTGTCGGCTCCATTCAAGAAACTGAGTCAACTCTTGAGTGGACTTGCGGCGATTGGCAACTCCAGTCAAAGCGTCGGTTTCTGATAGCGTTCTGAGTAGGCGCGATCGCTCCAA
>NZ_DATNPA010000484.1:0-28664 GCF_036703385.1 Allocoleopsis sp.
GTTGCCAGTTGAGGAGCTGCTGCTAGCCATCGCTCCCGCCACAAGCGCACTTGAGTCCGCTCTAATTTCAACTCGCGAGTGAGCTGGCTATTAGAAGCTCCGGCAGCAGCCCGCAAGATTAACTGTGCTCGTCTCACTAGACGGTAAGGGTTTGTGGTGCGACGCACAATCTGTTTAAGTGCGGCTTGCTGTCTTTCTGACAGCATAATTCCTTGTGCTTGAGGGCTGTTCATTGACTCTTGTTGTTAACTTGTTGATTTTTGATGCTTTTGCTATTGGCAGTTTACCTCAGTTTTCACCCTTATCTAGGCTGGTGGGTTACTTCTGCCGAGCTGGTCTAGACTATCGTGGGTTTGATTGAGTGGCAGACAAATTTTTTAGAGACGCCAAGCTGTACGTCCCTACCGTGTGGTACAGTTTCCAAAATATTCAGATAAATTTAGTCAGCATTTTGAGAAAGTAGACGATTCAAAATTTCCTTGCCATTGGGCGCAAAAACTTGGACGCGAATCACATCCGGATCGCTAGGTCTCCACACAACTTGGTAACGATTAGGGCCATTACGCCAAGTAAAGACACGACGTTGGTTATTTCCTGATGTTGTAGCACCCGATAAGAGGAGAGAACTTCCGGTTCTCATGTTCTTCCCACTGTAGAAGTAGGAATTGTTTTCAAACGACAGCGATACTGACCAGGTATCATCCATAAACGTGCCTGTTGGAAATTTGGGAGCCGCAATCACTGGAGAATTAATGGCAAGGTCTGCAATAGTTGGTGTAGAAAGACCGAGAATTGCGGCAAGAGTAATGGCTTTGATGTTCATGGTTAACCTGTTGAAATCTTCCTGTGTCAGATTAGTCGAACTAGACAGTCCTGGAATCAGTAGAAGCTGGTAATTTTCAAGTACTACTTTTGTTCTGATTTGCAGAAATTCCTGATGTCCTGTGACGGTGACTCAGTCTCAAGCCCATCCTTAATCAGAGGGCAACGTTAGAAGCAAACTTGAGTTGCGATCACACTGTAAATTCTTGTCCTATTGAGTGACTACAAATGAATCGCAAAATAGGTTCATTATGCTTATTTCTTTAGTCTAATCTTTCTTTATATAGAGTATTTTTCTTAAAAAAATCTTCATATTACAGCAATCTTTAAGGGCATGGCATCGCCATGCCCCTACACAGAAATTTGGCGGTTAATCCATCCTCAATAGACCTCTTGCAAAAGTAAATTTTTGCCCCCCTAGCCCCCCAATTCTGGGGGGAACATGAGTTCAAAGTCCCCCAAGTTTGGGGATTTAGGGGGCATTCTAGGATTGATGCAAGAGGTCTAATGTCTAGCTAGCAGCCTGCCAAAACGGATAGTCTGTGTATCCCTTCTCGCCACCGCCATAGAAGGTTGCTGGATCGGGTGGATTTAGCGGTGCATTCAAAGCAAATCGTTTTGGTAAATCTGGATTCGCCAAAAACAGCGTGCCAAATGAAACTAAATCCGCTTCTCCTTTGCCTAATACGGCATTAGCTCGATCGCTGTTATAACCCCCATTGACCATCAATGTGCGAGTAAACCGATCGCGTAGAGGTTGAGTCGGTACTTCAGTCCCACCATGCCTGAGATCGGCTTCGTTCACCTCAACAATGTGCAGATAAGCCAAGCCAAAGCGATTGAGTGCTTCAGCCGCATAACGGAACGTGGCTAAAGGATTGGAATCATGCATATCATTGAACGTTCCACTGGGGGAAAGACGTACTCCAACTCGCTGTGCACCCCATACTCCAGCCACCGCTTCCGTCACTTCTAGCAGCAGTCGAGCACGATTTTCAATGGAACCGCCATACTCATCGGTACGGTGATTGGTTCCATCTCGCAGAAATTGGTCTAACAAATAGCCATTGGCTCCATGAATCTCTACTCCATCAAACCCAGCTTGGAGGGCATTTTCTGCTCCCTGACGGTATTGTTCAACAATTTCTGGAATCTCAGAGGTTTTCAGAGCACGAGGAGTAACAAAGGGTTTTGGCCCCTCATAGGTTGCTGCTTCGCCTCTCGGTGCGATCGCAGAAGGCGCAACCGGTAACGCTCCATCGGGTTGCAAGTCGGGATGAGAAACCCGTCCGACATGCCACAGTTGCAGGAATATTCTCCCTCCCTGTTGATGCACAGCATCCGTTACCAACTTCCATCCTTCCACCTGCTCCGGTGAATGAATCCCTGGTGTGCCGGGATAACCTTGTCCTTGGGGTGAGACTTGAGTCGCTTCGGTGATGAGCAGTCCTGCTGAAGCGCGTTGAGCGTAGTAGGTGGCGTTGAGTTGTCCTGGAACATTACCTTGACCGGCGCGATTGCGAGTTAAAGGAGCCATGACGATACGGTTCGGCAGTTCCAGGTTACCGAGTTTGTAGGGAGAGAGTAAATTGATATCCATATTTATGGGTTGAAGTTCTCAAATGACAGGTTGTCAGAAAACGAACCACAGAGGCGCAGAGAGCGCAGAGAAGGGAGGGAAGAGGAGAGATAATACCAATTTCATAAAATAGTGCAACCACTTAGACGATCCCCCTCGCATCCCCCTTTTAGATCCCCCTCCCGTCCCCGCTAATAAGGGGGAAGCCAGAAGATGCTGCGCTTTTGTTTGACGGGGACTTTAAACCCTCCATTTGTTCCCCCCTTTTTAAGGGGGGCTAGAGGGGAGCTCGCTCTGTACCAGCATTAAATGAAACTGGTATAAGCCGAGTTTTTTGACCTCTCTAAAAGTTTGCAGATAGACCTAGCGTTGTACGCTTGTCGCGGACTGGTTGAATAGCAATGTCCGTGATTTTTCAATATCCAGCGCCTGATTTTTGAAGGCTTCTGCTTTCTGGTAGGCACGAATTGTTGCCGGACGCGATTGAATTGTCTCAAACCAGCGCTTTAAGTTGGGAAAATCTTCTAGCTTCTGTCCTTGGTTTTCGTATGGCACAATCCAGGGATAAGCGGCTATATCGGCGATTGAATAGTTGCCAGCGACAAACTCTCGATCTGCCAATCGCTGATTGAGAACAGCATACAAACGCCCCGTTTCATTCACGTAGCGGTTAATGGCATAGGGAATCTTTTCTGGAGCGTATTGGCTGAAGTGGTGATTTTGCCCCGCCATTGGCCCAAGACCTCCCATCTGCCAAAATAGCCATTGAAGGACTTCGACCCGTTGGCGCAAATCACTGGGAATCAGTTGCCCAGTTTTTTCTGCTAAGTACAGTAAGATTGCACCCGATTCAAAGATTGAAATCGGCTCTCCACCATCAACAGGTTCGCGGTCAATGATGGCGGGGATGCGATTGTTGGGGGCAATCTTGAGAAAGTCGGGTTTAAATTGATCGCCAGCACCAATGTTGACGGGGATGAGGTTGTAAGGCAGCTCAACTTCCTCCAGGAACATCGTAATTTTATGACCGTTGGGTGTTGTCCAGTAATAAAGGTCAATCATGATAGTTTCTCCTGATTTGTAAGCATTCGTTCAATGAATTTGCCAGCTTATATCACTACGGATTTCCTTTTAGTCCTGCGTCCTCAGATACGCCTAAAGCGAGTCCCGTCCAATCGATATCTCCCCTTCCTTTAGCGATGCTTGAAATTAGGCGATCGCGAATTAAGCTTGCTACTGGCATTGGCATCTGACTTTCCTTTGCTGTCTGCAATGCTAATTCAACATCTTTTAACCCCAAAGCCAGTTTGAAGCCTGCGGGTTCATACTGCTCTTGAGCAATCATCCGTCCGTAGTTTTGATAAATGGGACAGGCAAACAGGGTTTGACCAAATAGTTCAGCCACCTGATTTCGGTCAATTCCATTCTTTTCGGCTAAGGTAAAGGCTTCTGCCATTGCTTCGATCGCCGAGATAATCAGAAAGTTACCTGAAACCTTGACGACATTGGCAGCGCTAACCTGTTCACCAAAATCAAAAACTTTCTGCCCTAGAACATTCAGCAGTGGTAGTGCCCTCTCTTTCGCCACTCCATTTCCTGACAGGCAAATCCATAACTTCCTGGCTGCTGCGGCATCCGGTCGCCCAAATACGGGGGCTGCCAAGTAATGAGTGCCTTTTTGTTCGTGCCGTTCAGCTAGGTTCTCAGCTGTAGTGGGTGAAATGGTACTCATGGAGATATGAATTCCACCATTACCGAGTTTTTCCAGGATGCCATTTTCACCCAAGACAACATCTTCTAAAGCCTGATCATTTGCCAGCATTGAAATCACAATGCCTCCGGGTTCCACTACATCAGCCGGACTCTCGCCTAATTCCGCGCCACTGTCTACCAGCACTTGAGCTTTCTGAAGTGTTCGGTTATACACTCGCAGCCTGTAGCCAGATTCAACCAGATTTGTAGCGATGGGCAAGCCCATATTGCCCAGACCGATAAAGCCAACAACATTATTCACTGGTTCTTCTCCTGATGTTCGGGTTTAAAGCATCAATATCGAGGCAACTAATACCAATTCACGAAATGCTTGATACAAATCTTTTCTTACTCCCCCCTTACCAAGGGGGGTTGGGGGGGTCGATGTGTAGAACATTAAAAGAGAAACGGTATAAGTAGAGCCTTTCGTAAATTCATAGCGAATGGAACCAGGCTTGAATGAAAACGCAAATGACGCAACATTTCGCTATCAACTTGTGAAATCCTGTACTTAGTCATGATCGCCTTCATCTCCTCTGCGTGAAATCTGCTATAAGCTGGAGATGACTGTTTTGAATCTCAGCCTGCCTAATGGCTAAATAATCGACCGAACCACACCACCATCTACCCTCAAGGCTGCGCCATTGGTGGCTGAAGCAAGAGGACTACACAGATAAACCACCATCGCGGCTACCTCTTCAGTTGTGGCAAAGCGCTTGAGTAGTGAAGTCGGACGCAGGGATTGGAAAAACTCGGTTTCGACTGTAGCAACATCCACATTGCGCTCTTTTGCCACTTGCTCTACAAAGCCCTCAACACCCTCTGAACGTGTGGGGCCAGGGAGAACTGCATTGACGGTGACACCTGTGCCAGCTGTTGCTTCTGCCAAACCTCGTGAAATAGCGAGTTGAGCTGTCTTGGTCATGCCGTAATGAATCATTTCGACCGGAATTTGAACCGCAGATTCACTGGAAATAAAAATTACCCTCCCCCAATTGCGTTCCTGCATACCGGGAAGGTAATAGCGACTCAAACGTACTCCGCTCAACACATTGGCTTCAAAGATGTTGAACCAGTCCTCATCTGAAATGTCGGAGAACGGTTTTGGTTCGTACAGTCCAAGATTATTGACTAAAATGTCGATGGTCGGAACTTGTTGAAACAGTTGCTCTGTACCCTCTCGTGTCGCCAGATCAGCTACGACTCCCGAAATTTTAGCGCTGGGGTTGCTTTGCTGAATTTTGTCGATCGCTTGAGTGACTCGCTGTTCTGAGCGACCGCTAATTGTAACGGATGCACCCTCTTGAGTTAACGCTTGGGCGATCGCAAAGCCGATGCCTGCTGTCGAGCCGCTAACCAGTGCTGACTTATCCTGTAATTTTAAGTCCATATCCTGTGCGTCCAAAACTATTGGGTTGGCTTTGACATAAACAAAGGTTTCCACCGAGCAACCAGTAAGCCGGTGGGCACTATACATCCTGCTTACTTACCAGGGAATGACGGTTCTATCCCGCAAAAACTTGCCTGTTAAGTCAGAAGGGGCTTCTGTCGCCAACCATGTTACTGTGTCTGCTCCCTGTTGAACCGATCGCGAAGCATTGGAACCACCCATATCTGTGCGAACCCAACCCGGACAGATCGAATTCACCACAATGTGCTTATCCTTGAGTGCCGCCGCCATCATACCTGTGACCGCATTCAGGGCTGTTTTCGAGAGACAGTAGGCAGGTGCCCAATTCCCCATATCTGTGAGTTGACCGCCACCACTGGAGACATTGATGACTTTCCCGGCATTGCTCTTGGTAAGGAGCGGTACAAGTTTCTGTATTAAGCGCAGTGGCCCCAGTGTATTGGTTTGCAGGGTTTGCAGAATTACCTCGGATTCCACCTCCAGTACAGAGGAATTGGGTGCATCGAGGAGGATACCCGCATTGTTGACGAGTACGTCTAGATGGTTGGTTCGGGATGCTAGTTCTTTGGCTAGGCGATCGATACTGGCTTCGTCTGCCACGTCCAATTGCAGGAATTCAACCGTTAGTCCATCCTGCTGCAATTTTTGGGATGCCTCTTCTCCACGCTGGCTGTCGCGAGCCGTAAGAAAGACTTTAAACCCTGCTGTTGCAAGCTGTCGGACGATTTCTAAGCCAATGCCTTTATTGGCTCCTGTCACTAAGGCAATTTTTTCAGTTGTCATAACTCAACCCAATTAATGAGTTTTGATGCTGACTCAGGCAATCTGCCTGTTGAGCCCGTAGGTAAGGTGGACAAGGCCACCCTACCCTCAACTCACCACAATCCGCTTTACAGGTGCTTGTCCAAGGCGCTAGCTAAAGTGGTTTTTGGGACTGCGCCTACCACTGTATCGACTTGCTGTCCTTTGTTAAACACCATCAAGGTGGGAATGCTGCGAATTCCATACTGGCTGGCAATACCGGGATTTTTATCGGTGTCTAGTTTCACCACCTTGACTTGTCCTTCATACTGAGTAGCTACCTCATCCACCACTGGAGCGACCAGTCGACAAGGGCCACACCAAGGTGCCCAAAAATCTACTAACACCGGAAGTTCACTTTCGAGGACTTCTTGCTTGAACGTAGCGTCTGTTACTGGGGTAACCGATGACATGGTTGTCCTCCCGAATTAGTTCTTTATTTCGAGAATCTCGAATAATTAAACTATAGTTCAGTCTATGCAATAATGCAACTATGAGACTGCTGTATCACCCAGACCAAAAAGACATCTCTCTAGCCGGCGTACTTTATGCCCTAGGAGACCCAGTGCGGCTTGAAATTGTTAGGCGTCTGGCAACGAAGGGAGAACAACCCTGTGCCGCGTTTGATTTAGCGATCGCAAAGTCTACCATGTCCCATCACTTCAAAGTCCTGCGAGAGTCCGGTGTACTTTACTGTCGCAAAGAAGGAACACAACACCTCAATTCGCTGCGGCGTGAGGATTTAGATGCGCTGTTTCCGGGTTTGTTGGATGCGGTTTTACAAGCCGCGCAACATTCTCTCTCCCATTGAGGCTGGAGAGGCTATTTCTACTGAGCTGACTACAGCATGTCAGGGCAAGCACATAGAGCACTCATGTAGGTTGGGTAGAGCGTAAGCGTTACCCAACAGACTTTCCTAGAGTTGGGTTTCGTTCCTCAACCCAACCTACAAAGTTGACATGCTCCCATTTAGGGGGCTTTTACAGATTTGTTTGTACACGATAGCCTTGAATTTTACCGAGATTAACTAAGGACGCTCCCCGCTAGCATACGATAGAGTCGATAAGAACCTGGTCTATCACTGACTTATCCATGAGCGGATACCTTGAAGCATCTACCTCTCCCAACGAACCCAACAGTGCTAACTCAATTCGCGCTACAGAAAGGGCGTTGAGCGTCGCGGCTGAAAATGCAGACCATAAAACGGTCGATCGCAGCAAGCTAACACCCATGATGCAGCACTTCGTGGAGGTAAAAGAGCAGTATCCTCATGCGCTGTTGCTGTATCGGGTTGGGGACTTTTATGAAACCTTCTTTCAGGATGCCCGAAGGTTAGCAGAAGAATTGGAACTCGTCTTAACCAGTAAAGATGCTGGTAAGGGAATTGGGCGAGTTTATATGACAGGGGTTCCCCACCACGCCTTAGACCGCTACTGTAGGATGTTGGTGGAAAAAGGATTTGCGATCGCAATTTGTGACCAAGTGGAAGATGCGGCGGTTGCAGCCAAAGAAGGGCGGCAGGTGCGGCGTGAGGTAACGCAAATCCTTACCCCAGGCACCTTGCTGGATGAGGGGATGCTGGCAGCGCGACGCAATAACTTCCTCGCCGCTATTGTGATGGCTGGAAATCATTGGGGTTTAGCCTATGCCGATATCTCCACAGGCGAATTCCTCACCACGCAAGCGACGGAGTTAGAACTGCTGGTGCAGGAACTGATGCGCTTGCAACCCTCAGAAGTGCTGATTCCCACCAATGCCCCTGATTTAATTAGTATGCTGCGACCGGGGGAGAAATCCGAGCATTTGCCGGAGGGTTTGCCGAATTCATTTTGCTATACCTTTCGTCCCCAATCGCCCTTTTCCCCAGCCGAAGCCAGACAGAGAATTATAGAACGATTTAGAGTGCGATCGCTCGAAGGGATGGGTTGCGAACATTTGCCCTTAGGTGTCCGTGCGGCTGGGGGTTTGTTGGAATATCTAGAAGATACGCAAAAAGAGAATTATGTCGCGCTTCAATCCTTACGCACCTACACCATTGCTGATTACTTAATTCTCGATCACCAGAGTCGCCGCAATCTGGAAATCACCGCAACCGTTCGGGATAACACGTTTCATGGCTCCCTATTGTGGGCGTTGGATAGAACCAGTACGGCTATGGGGGGCAGGGCGTTGCGCCGTTGGCTGTTGCAACCCCTGCTGGATATTAAAGGGATTCGGGCGCGGCACGATTCGATTCAGGAATTGGTGGAAAATCCCGGATTACGGGAGGACTTACGGCAACTATTGCGGGGTATCTATGATTTGGAACGGCTGACAGGGCGTGCCAGTTCGGGTAAGGCGAATGCACGAGATTTAGTCGCACTAGCTGATTCTCTTTTAAAATTACCAGAACTTGCAGAGCTTGCCGCTTATGGTTCCTCTCCCTATCTGAGAGCGTTGCAGAAAGTGCCGCCACAACTGGAACACCTAGGGCAACAACTCCGCGCCAATCTCGTAGAGTCTCCTCCTCTACATCTGATGGAAGGGAACTTAATTCGAGCGGGGATTAATCCTCAGTTGGATGAGATGCGAGCAACAGCTGAAGGGGATCAGCAGTGGATTGCCAATTTGGAAGTGACGGAGAGAGAGCGCACGGGTATTTCTACCTTGAAGGTGGGGTTTAATAAAGCGTTCGGTTACTACATTAGTATTACTCGGAGTAAGGCAGACCAGGTTCCAATTAATTATATTCGCAAGCAAACCTTAACCAATGAGGAGCGTTTTATTACTCCGGAATTGAAGGAACGGGAAAATCGAATTCTTACGGCACGGGAAGATTTGAACCGTTTGGAATATGAGATTTTTGTGGCTCTAAGAGTACAGGTGAGTGAACTGGCTGAAGAGATACGCAATGTGTCTCGTGCAGTGGCAGCCGTTGATATTCTCTGTGGTTTGGCAGAGGTAGCGGTGTATCAGGGGTATTGCCGTCCCAATATGGTGGAAGGGCGGGAGATTCGGATTATTGATGGGCGTCATCCGGTGGTGGAGCAGTCTTTGCCGACTGGGTTTTTTGTGCCGAATTCGGCGTATTTGGGTCAGGAAGGGTTGAAAGTTGGAAAGTTGAACGTTGAAAGTTCGGAAAAAAACCTTCAATCTTCAACCCCTTCTAACCTTCAACCGAATAACCTTCAACCTTCAACCCCTTCTAACCAACCCGATTTGATTATTTTGACGGGGCCAAATGCAAGTGGGAAGAGTTGTTATTTAAGGCAGGTGGGGTTGATTCAGTTGATGGCACAAACGGGGAGTTTTGTTCCGGCATCGTCGGCGACTTTGGGAATATGCGATCGCATTTTTACTCGTGTGGGTGCGGTGGATGATTTGGCGACGGGTCAATCGACATTTATGGTGGAGATGAATGAGACGGCGAATATCCTCAACCATGCCACGGCTAAATCCCTGGTTCTTCTCGATGAAATTGGGAGAGGAACGGCAACATTTGATGGTCTTTCGATTGCTTGGTCGGTGGCGGAATATCTAGCAACAGAGATTCAGGCGCGAACAATTTTTGCCACTCATTACCACGAACTCAATGAACTTGCCTCGCTTCTTCCGAATGTGGCTAACTATCAGGTGACAGTGAAGGAGTTAGCCGATGAGATTGTCTTTTTACACCAAGTTCAACCCGGTGGTGCGGATAAGTCCTATGGGATTGAAGCAGGGCGTTTGGCGGGGTTGCCTGCATCGGTGATTCAACGGGCAAAGCAGGTCATGAAGCAAATTGAAAAACACAGCAAAATAGCCGTTGGACTGCGTAAAAGTGGCTTAACTCCGGAGAAAAGCAGAACCGAGGAGCAGATTCAACAACTGGATATTTTTACTGAATGATGCCCAAAAATTTCCTGAATGGATATGTAGCAATCCGTGCAGAAGTTATAATATACTCTCTTCTCTTTCTCTGAGTTCTCTGCGCCTGAAGTGGTTCGTTTCAACTAGAATGACTGAATGGATTAAACGTCTTTCCCAGAAAGTAAAATAAAGGTGGAAGCCTCATGGGTGGAAAATCCTTATTGTAAAAGATGTAATTCGTTTCAGTTCCTACTAAATAAACTTGCTCTCCTTTTTTGATAACTTCGATCGCATAGTAGACGAGGTCTTCGCCCAACTGAAATGCATCACAAAGTTGAGAAAAGTTAGGCTCTATAATTTTTTGCTCGATTAAGTTTAATATAAACCGTTCAGCCTTCTTTTTATTATCAATTTTAGAAGACGCTGGGGAATGGATAAAAAAAAATTGTATAAAACACCCCACATAGCAATAAACTAAGTCTTCTGGAGTTAAGGCAGTCCAATCATTAAGATAAATAAAGCTCCAGGTAGTAGGCCCGGTAAAAATAATTCCTTCAAATCCGTTTTTCAGCCTGTACTTAATCAAAAAAATTTTTACAGGCTGTTCTTCCAAAGGCCACGTAATATCTCGCTCATAAACAATCTCTTGTTTGACTGGCTTCTTACCAAATTTATGGGTTAACCATTCAGCGGTTTGATTCAAAGCCCATCGCCGATCTTGCCGATCTTTTTGTTGTTTCACAGCGTCTTTTCGCCGTTTTTTATTAGTCCTCTTGTTCTATTGTAGTATTTCTGTATTATAATAACCAGTGTCGTAAATTATTGCTTTAGTTTACTTCTGCTAGGTTTAGCTAGACTTGTAACAACAGCAACTAACTCTGCTGGCTCTACGGGTTTAGATAGATGATTTTGGAAGCCTGCGGCGATCGCTTGCTGATAGTTGATTTCTCCGGCATAAGCAGTCAGTGCGATCGCCCGAATCTGCCCTCCCTGCTCTGGGGGTAGGGTTCTCACCTGTTGCATCAGCATATATCCATCCATATCCGGCATCCCGATATCGCTCAACAGTACATCCGGTACAGATTGACTTAAAGCCGTCAGTGCTGCCCCCGCTGAGCCAACGGCTCTCACCCGCGCTCCATACTGTTCCAGCAAAAAGGCAACAAACTCCCGTGTATCGGCATCATCATCAACCACCAAAATCTCGACACCCTGCAAATCTAAGGATGGCTTAGGCTGTTCGCTGTCCCAATCGCTTCGGGGCTGGGATGGTAGAAGTGGAAGCCTGACGATAAAGGTGGCTCCCTGCCCTTCGCCAGGGCTATCGGCTTGGACGGTTCCCCCATGCAGTTCGACTAAGTGACGCACGATCGCTAATCCTAACCCCAGTCCGCCAAAATTACGGGTGGTAGTGGCATCGGCTTGGCGGAAGTAGTCAAACACATAGGGCAGGAAGTCAACTGGGATACCCTTGCCGGTATCGCTGACGGTGATTTGGGCTTGAGAACCCATGCGCTCCAGTCGGATATCAACCCGCCCTCCTGGGGGTGTGAACTTAATTGCGTTGGAGAGGATGTTCCAAATGATTTGCTGTAAGCGGCTGGCATCCCCCGAAACAGCGCCCACCTCTGGTTCAAGCTGGGTATACATCTGAATTGATTTAGCTTCCGCCGCCAGACGCACTGTTTCCATTGCCGCCTCAATGGCGGACGCGAGAGCGACTGGAGCCGCATTCAGGCTGAGTTTGCCTTGCAGAATCCGGGAGACATCCAGCAAATCCTCAATCAGTTCAGCCTGTAATTTGGCATTGCGTTCGATGATTGCCAGGGCTTCAGCTGTCCTAGCGGCATCAAACTTTCTAGTCTGAAGCAATCTTGACCAGCCCAAAATGGGGTTGAGGGGCGATCGCAGTTCGTGAGATAGCACAGCAAGAAACTCATCTTTGATGCGGTTAGCGGCTTCTGCCTCAACCCGTGCAGCCTGCTCACGAGTAAGGAGTGTCGCACGTTCTACCTCGGCTCGCTTACGCTCAGTGATGTCCAGCACGATCGCAATCACATTTTGAGGTTTACCCGATGAGTCGCGAGTGGCAACAACGTGGTTACTCACCCAAACCTCCGATCCATCTTTGCGGATGTAACGCTTGTCGATCACAAAGTCTTGCCCTTGTGTTACCAGACGTTGAAAAAGCTCGGTATGGTGGGGTCGATCCTCAGGATGGGTGATGTCTTGCTTGCGTTTGTGTAATAGTTCCGCCATTGAATAGCCGACAATGTCGCAAAATCGTTGGTTGGCTAGTAAGAATTGACCCGTCAAATCCGTGAGCGTAATTCCTGCGGTTGCTTGATTCACGATCACGCGAAATCGCTCTTCACTGGTGCGTAGTGCCTCTTGAGCCAGCTTGTGCTCGGTCACATCTTGGAAGACTACAACTGCCGCAACAATGTGCCCCTTAATGTCCCGAATTGGAGTTGAATTCGCATTCATGAAAATGCGGCTCCCATCCCCTCGGTGTAGCTCAATTTCTTCGTTGGTTATGGTTTCACCCGTTTGCAGGGATGTCCTAAGAGGACGACCTACGGTTCGCATCAGCGGATATTCATCGGCTTTGTAAGGTTGACCGTCTAAATGAAAACCCTCAAATGATGCAACCTGGTCATACTCTCCAAGTTGGGGCGCTTGTTCGTAGTCATAGCCAACAATTTGTTTGGCTTGTTCATTGGTGAGAACCAATTTGCCCGAAGCCGCATCTGCAATCATTACGCCCGCAGGCATCTGTCGTAATACAGCCTCAAACCGAGCCCGTTCGAGCGCCAATTCCTGGAGCAGTCGTTCCCGATCAGCTTCCACTTGTTTGCGCTTGGTAATATCCACAGAAACGCCGATCATCCGCTCTAGTTGACCATCCAACCCCCGGTAGGTAGTGCCCCAACTACTCAGCCAGCGCGTCTGTCCATCAGGGCTGAGTATCCGGTAATCCATTGAGAGCGGCGTTCCCTGTGTGATCGCCTCTTCGACCGCCTGCTGCAATTGTTCGAGATCGTCTGGATGCGTCAACGCGATGAAATCATCGAGCGGTCCTTCCTGGAAACCACAGACTTCACGAGCTACTTCCGAACAAACAGCCCACTCAGTTTTGTAGTCAAGCTCCCATACAAACATTTGAGCTGCGGTTAGAGCCAGTTGCAAACGCCCTTCGCTTTGACGTAGGGCTGCCTCTGTCTGCTTGCGATCGGTGATTTCCGTAACCAGAATGGATACGCCATTTGCGGAAGGATAAACGCGGTTCTCAAAACAGCGCTGCCAGGACGAATGGTAGTACTCAAATTGAACAACCCTTTGCTCTGCTACGGCACGATGTACTTGAATATAGAATTCGCTTTCCAGTATTTCCGGAAAAACATCCCAGATACACTTACCGAGTAAGTCTTCTTTACCGATTCCTACCGCTTCCACTACCCGGTCATTAACGTAGGTATAGCGCCATTCGGGGTCTAGCACCAAAAACTGGTCATTGATACTCGCGAGGACACGTTCTAAATTCTCTTTCGCTGACTGCGCCGCACTTCGTGCCGCTTCGCTAACCATTCGTAGCTCCTGCTCTCGCTGGGTTGCTTCCTGGCGCATCTGAGCCAGCTTTAGCGTTGCCTCGACACGAGCCAGCAGTTCACGGGCAGAAAAGGGCTTAATCAGATAATCATCCGCGCCTGCTTCCAAACCTTCAATGCGGGACTCTTCTCCAGCACGGGCAGACAGGAGGATAATCGGGATTTCGCGGGTAATCGGGTCAAGCCTTAGCTCTCGCAACAACCCCAAGCCGTCTAACCCTGGCATCATCACATCCGTCAAAACCAAATCGGGAAGCCGCTGACGAACCCTCTGCTTAGCCGCAATCCCATCCACCACGGTTTCCACTTCGTACCCTTGACTGACCAACAACCGTTTCACATAGTTGCGCATATCTACGTTATCGTCAGCCAGAAGAATTTTGGCAGAGGGCGAGAGGGGGAGACGCGGTGAGGGGGAGACGCGGTGACGCGGAGAGGAACTCTCCAAATTCCCCGCGTCCCCGTGTCCCTGTGTCTCTGTGTCCTCTTCTGGTAGCCAACGTAAGGCTTCTTCAATATAGGTTGCAGCCCCCATTGTGGTTGAGGCAAGGGTGCGAGTTTTACCAATACATTCTTTGGGAATGTGGGCGTAACCAGTGGGAATCAAAATAGTAAAGCAAGTACCCTGATCGACAACGCTACTAACCTGAATCGTGCCGCCATGCAACTTGACCAGTTCTTGCACTAAGGACAAACCGATGCCCGATCCTTCATAAGTTCGTCCCCTTGCCCCTTCCACCCGATGGAATCGCTCAAATAAATGCGGCATCTCTTCAGCGGGAATCCCGGTGCCTGTGTCTCGTATTTCTAACTCAACGTGGTCATCTGCCCAACGGAGAGCAACGGTAATTTCTCCCTTGAAGGTGAATTTAAAGGCATTGGAAAGGAGGTTGAGAATAATCTTTTCCCACATTTCCCGGTCTACATAAACCGGTTCAGGGAGTGGGGGACAGTCCACACCGAGCTGGATTCCGGCTCGTTCGATCGCGGAGCGAAACACCCCCGCCAAGTCAGCCGTGAGCATTGCCAAGTCTGTCGGCTCATACACCGCTTGAACTCGCCCTGCTTCAATGCGGGAGAAATCTAACAGCGTATTCACCAGCTTCAGCAAGCGCAGGGAGTTGCGGTGGGCGGTTTCGAGTTGAGAGCGTTCACTGGGCAAGGGGCCTGCTGGATTGGCAAGCATATCCTCCAGGGGGCCCAGCATCAGGGTGAGTGGGGTACGGAACTCATGACTGATATTGCTAAAGAAGATCGTTTTTGCCCGATCAAGTTCAGCTAGGGCTTCTGCCCGTTTGCGTTCTTCTTCGTAGGCTTGGGCGTTGGCGATGCTAGCGGCGATCTGAGCTGCAATCAAATCGATAAACCCGCTATAGTTATCGTCGAAGAGCCTGAACGGATTCAAACCAACAACCAGAATGCCCGCTTGTCCGGTTTGCCCGGAGGGTGCGATTGGCACAATGACGGCCTGATGTGGGGGTCGCTGCCAAGCGCCCGTCGGCAGGCTACCCAATAATGCCAAATTGCTAACCAGACATGGCTTGTGTGTTGCGATCGCTTCTGCAAAAGGCCATACCGAATCTGAATCGAGGGCGATCGTTTCAGGGACGGCGGGGTGGTGGCGATCGATGCCCGATGTTCCAGCCAGATAAAGGCAGTCTTTACCTGGATCGACCAGATAAATCATCGCAAAGGGGAGGTCGTAGGGGTTGGTTTCCAGACATTTCGCACTCAGAGTGCAGGCATTATCAAATGTCCGGGCATCTGCTGTCCTGGCTGCCAGTTCCCGCAACAGCGCCAACTGACGCTCACCGATGATGCGCTGGGTGTCGTCTGTGTTGGCGCAGATAATGCCGCCTGTACCGCCCCGATCATTAGGAACCGGGCTGTAGGAAAACGTATAGTAGGTTTCTTCTGGGTAGCCGTTGCGCTCCATGATCAGCAGCAGCGCTTCGTCGTAAGTGCCCTCATTATTCAGCATGGCGAATTCTGCGCGAGGCCCGACCTGATCCCAAATCTCTCGCCACACGTAAGAGGCAGGCTGCCCAAGCACTTGCGGATGTTTGCCCCCGACAATAGCCTTGTAGGCGTCGTTGTAAAGGTTAATTAGCTCATCACCCCACCAGACAAACATGGCTTGGCGAGAGGTAAGCATAATGCGTACAGCGGTCTTTAGGCTCTGGGGCCAGTGCTGAGCCGGGCCCAGAGGGGTAACCGACCAATCGAGTGATCGCATCATAGCACCCATCTCTCCGCCCCCAGCGAAGAGTTCTTCCAGTGCAATTGCCGCCCCTTGCTGAGTCACAGCCTATGTTCCTCCTCTGGAGAATATTTACCCACCAGACTATTAGCAAGTTTCCGTATCCGTAAGGTGACTGAAGCAGAACTAAACAGCGATAGGGTTAGCAAAGCGGAACCGTTCGGTTCAGCGCTGCTACGTTTTCGTAGCAGGATGAATAAGCCGTCCAGCGCAGAGCGCAGCATCCCTTCAATTTTTTCCATCGCCAACGGGGAGTGTCTTCCCCTGCTATTTTCCCAAAAATTAACGGTGAGAAATGTTACTCCTAACTTAGCAGCTAACTTTTCCTGAGTCAGTTCCAAAGGCTGTCGCCGTACTCGAATTAAGGTCTCGATCTCTAGTTGCCGTCCCACCACCAATATTAATTTTGCGTTACTCGATCTTCTTAATGGTAGATACAGTAGGCGATTTTTTCTAAAAATTGATATTTCCTAAGAAGGATTTTTAAGAAGATTGCCAATCCGTAAGTGGAACTTGAAGAATCCCATTACATTTTAAGCGACTCTTTTAATTTAGACGAATTCACTGAAAGAAGGGTTCAATTTAATTTAATTTATTCTCAGTGCCACTCCAGATCAATCTAGAGGTTCTCATAGGATTAATCCAAAATATAAAATCTAAAATCGAATGGGCTATTTGTACCATCGCCGCCGACGTGGCTCGTCTTGCTTTCCTAGTATTAAAATATTTCCAGACTCATCACACACCCCAGCCTTAGCCACTCCATGAACCTTAATTTGGTTACTGCAAATTCTGCGACTGTACTGCTCGTGGTGATGACCGTGCACTACTGTTTGAACTCCAAGCGCCAGAGCTAAATCATCGAGTTGTTTGAAACCATAGCGATGGCAGGAAGGAGCTTCATGGGTAACTAAAATATCGGCTTGTTCGTTCCAAAGGGCCTGATATTGTTGCCAGAATATAGTGACATGATGTTTACGGGGGATACCGTCGCGCCAGCGGTCTTTTTTGGCACAGGCAAACAATAGCTCTTTCTGGCTGCGGAATTTGGGTTGAGCCGGTGGCATCCATATTTTTTCACGGAACACGCCGCCTAAACCGGCGACTCGCTTGCCATCAATTTCGACGACGCGACCATGCAGATTACGATCGCCCAGTTGGGAGGCGAACAAGCGATCGAACCAACAATCTCGATCTCCGTCATGATTGCCAGGGATAAACCAAACGTCCGTTTTGTTGATAATCGCTGAAACTTCTTGATCGAGCGATCGCTCTAAATCAAGATCGCCGAGCAAAATAACAGCGTTCGGGTGATAAGTCTCCACAGCCCTGATAATCGGTTTAAAATCCCCGTGCGGGTCTCCGCCAAAAAGAATCATCTGAAGTATGAAGTATGAAGGACGAAGGACGAAAAGATGGGTTCGTGTGGTAAAAACCTGAATCTTCAGATTCTTGACGGGATGAATTGACATCCTTAGTTTCCTTTACACTTCAGCCTTGATTTCATCCTGTATTCTTAACGCTTCAGTCTTTAGGGCTTGAAGCGCTTTTGGAAGCGTTTAGGCCATGTAAAGCGGAAGGTCGCTCCCGCCCCAGTTTCGGATTCTACCCACACCCGCCCACCTCGACTCTCGACAATCTTCTTCACAACAGAGAGTCCGATGCCTGTCCCTTCCACTTTATCTCGCGCTTCCAACCTTTGGAAGATGAGCCAAATCTTCTGGTGATACTCCGGTGCAATTCCTGGCCCATTGTCAGCGATCGCAAACTCATAATACCGTCCCACATCTTCAACACTCACCTGAATCCTGGCATTGGGGCAGTTTGCATACTTGATGGCATTGCCAATTAAATTGATAAAGACCTGCTCTAGGAGTATCTTCTCCGTCTGGAGTGTAGGCATTCCCGGCTCGACAACCATTAAAATCTCTGGAGGTGGCGCAAGCAGTGCAATCACTTCTTTGAGTAAAGCAGAGACATCGACCGGTTCGAGATGTTGCACGCGACCCGCACGGGAATACTGCAAAATCCCGTCAATCAGCGCTGCCATGCGTTCTACCCGTCCACGCAACAACCTCAGATGCTCACGGGAGTCGCTGGTAAGTTGGTCGGCGAGGTCTTCTTCGAGCCACTCTGAAAGAGTTGCGATCGCACGCAGGGGAGCTTTGAGATCATGGGAAGCGATATAAGCAAACTGGTTGAGTTCTTGGTTGGTGCACTCTAGCGATCGCGTCAGTTCGGCGAGTTGTTCTGCTTTTTTCTCAATTTCTTGCCGCGCCCTCACCTGGTCGGTCACCTCCACCGCATGGGTCATAATCCCATAAACGTTTCCCTCACCGTCAACCAACGGTTGGTAAACGAAATTCCAGAAGCTCTCTTCCAACTTGCCATCATCATTGCGGTCAAACACAGCCGGCATCTCCTTACCGATGTAGGTCTGACCGGTGGCATAAACCCAATCTAACAACTCGAAAAAGCCCTGCCCTTCTAACTCCGGAAACACCTCACGGACGGGTTTGCCAACCAAATCACGCTTCCCCGTCAGTTTGATGAACATGGAGTTAGCTGTTTCGGTGATATGGTTAGAACCGCGAGTCACTTGAATAGCGGCTGGGACTTGCATGAAGACCCACTGGAGTGCAGCGCGTGCTGCTTCCGCTTCACACAGAGCGCGATCGCGTGCCGCTTCAACTTGCTTGCGTTCGGTGATATCAGTATGTACCCCCACCCACTCCCGAATACTACCATCGGGTTCCAAAACGGATACAGCACGAACGCTCATATAGCGATACTCACCGTCATAACGCCGCAGGCGATACTCGGATTCGTAGAGGGTGCGGTTGGCAACAGCCGCAGACCACGCCTGTGCGGTATGGGCTCGATCATCCGGGTGAACGGCCTTGAGCCACCCCCATCCTTTGTATTCTTCATTAGTCTGTCCGGTAAACGCACCCCATCCAGGCTGTTCAGTGGTGAGTTCTCCTTCAGCATTAGTGTCCCAGATAATCTGAGAGGTAGCCTCTACGAGGAAACGGTAGCGCTCTTCGCTCTTGCGCAGTGCTTCCTGCACTCTCTCCAACTCACTGCGTGCCTCCCGTTCGCTAAACAGTTGCTGAGGAGAACACTCAGCTTCTTTCTCTTTAGTAATATCCACCATGACGCCACGCAGAAGCTTAGCGCGACCGTTGTCTTCACACACCACACGGACCAAGTCTTTGAGCCACACCACACGACCATCTGCCGCGATCGCTCTGTACTCGAATTGATGGTCTCTTGCTTCGTGAGTTGCCGTTGTACAGAAATGAATACACCAATCGCGGTCTTCTGGATGTAACAGTTGGTCTTGCCAAAATCTAGGGTTGTCGAACCATTGGCTGAGGGGATAGCCAAGAATGTCCTGTGCGCGATCGCTAACGAAGGTGAATTTCCAGGTAGCGGCATCCATCTCCCAGATGATGACATCGAGTGCCTGCACCAACTCAACACAGCGCTCTGGGTTTAGCAAAAGCGAGGTACCTGATAGATTCCCTAGCTCCTGGGGAGTCTCGCTGACTTTCGCTTCCACACGTGCCATTGTCGCCTTAATACTAGCTTGCGGTGCGATTATTAACTCGGTCTCACACATCCTGTTATTACCTGAAAAATTGGGTCTAAAGCTGCTCACTAACGCTCCACCATCCTTCTAGGACGGCTTGCGATGCTGTGTTAGGGTTTCTTTGGATTTTCCTGGATACGCAACATAGTTTAAGGCGTCATACTTTGCAATGACGCCTTAAGATTGAGTAACTGAAGCTACTAACTGGCTAACACGGGCGTGAGCTTGCCAGCCAGAGCCAGTTTAGGTAAGACTAGCAACTAGTCAGCTGGAACGCATCTAGCTCTGGTCTGAAGATAGCTCAGAGCAGGTGGGGAGAAATTTTTCTGCTCACGAATCAATGCACTAATCTCCTGCATTACCATAAAATGAGTCCTTAATGCAAAGAAAATTGAAGCTTAGTTCAGTAACTTTACTTTTCTCAACAAAGTATTTTAAAAATATTTAAACTTCATTGCAAAGTCAGCGATACGCTAAGAAGGACGTGATAACTTCTATTGAAGTTGATAAACAACGTAGAGATAAGAAAGGAGGACACTTTGGATTTGCACTCTGCTCAAGCCAACAAAGATTTTTTTCGTGAAGATATTAGTGAGTATGTAGCTCAACTTCAGCTTCACATGGCGTTGCAAGCTCGGAACTTAGTTCCTACCCTCACACAGGCAAGGGACAGCCGAGAGCAGCTATTACAGCAAACCCAAGCAAATATTGAAAAGCTTGTCTCGCGACAGGTGATTTAAAAACCCGTGCAAGAATCCTCCGCCTCATCCACGAAGGAAGTGTGAGAAGCCAGCGCGGTAATAGCTTTATCCAGCCAAGAAATCAGTCCCACGCGTTGCAAGAGGAAGCGATCAGCTTCCCCGCTGCCGTTAACGAAGCGATCGCGAAGCGGTAGCGAGGAATGAGCGTCGGCGTTAGCCTAGGCAATCGCACGTTAAGACTTAAGCGCACGAACGAAGCTGATCGCACAGCGAGTGGGACTTTCAGCTGTCAAGTCGCTGTGTTCCAATTTGTAATTGATAATTTGTAATTCATCACTTGAAGGCTGAAGTAGAAAATTACCGAGAGAACGTCCTCACTCTCCATTGGGCTCTGCAATTGCCAATTTCTAATGACTCATTGCCAATAATCCCCTACTCTTTCAAATACTGCTCCAGCAAATCCTTGCGGCGTTCGCCGATCTGCCGCAACTGCTTCTCAATTTTCTTGATGGCTAGGGGTGAAGGTTTAGCCCATCCATTTTCCCAGCGACTAATTGTCGGGTAAGTAAAACCTAACGCTGCTCCAAATTCTTCTTGTGTCAGCCCTATCTCGATGCGAAGTTCACGAATGAGCTTGCCAATTTCTGGCTGGTCTGTAACTAAGGGTGTTTTAATTGCCATTTGACCTAGTAGAGCGAACGTTAGTAATACCTGCTACACCGTAGCGTTCAAAGATCCGTCCTGGGATCGGGAAACTTACTGATCATTTGCCCTAAAAATTTGTGGCTCTTTCAGGGAAATTGCAGAAAGAGCGATTTCTAGGGCACCAGCTGTTAGCGGAGTGATTCTCGAAGAGCTAACGCAGTCCTCTTATATAGCGATCGCCCTACAGTTGACTTGCTCTCTCTACCCGCTTCGCCCCTAGTACAGATTCCGCATACTGTAGCGCCTCTTGCCAAACCTCATAGCCACGAGGCGTCAAATGAATACCATCGGTTGTCAATTCTGACTGCATCTCACCTTGCTCATCAGTAAACAAGCTGTGGAGATTGAGATAACCTGCTCCTTCTTGTTGGGCGATGACGGCGATTTGTTGGTTGAGTTTCCGAATTCGCTCGTTCCCAATCGCACTCAAGCGTGTGGGAAGGATGGACTGCATGACCACTTGAGAACGTGGATGATTCTGACGCAAGCGTTGCACAATCTGGCGTAAGTTACGCAGAATAACTTCATCAGCTACACCCTGGCGTAAGTCATTAATGCCAGCCAAAACATAGATTGTACTGGGTTGCGTTTGAGAGAAAGCCGATAATCGTCGCAAAATTTGACCCGAATTCTCCCCAGAAATGGCTTGATTCAGCCAAAGCTGACTACCTGGAAGTCGTTGCGAAGGAAACCACAGACTCAATGAATCTCCTAATAAAATCCCTAGACGATTAGAACCCTGTCCTTTGGCAACAGCTTTGGCTTCCTGTTCAAGGAGGCGTCTCCACTGCTCATGAGTGGGTTGTGGCAGCGCGAGTTGTTTTGTCTGGGCTCCTTTAAGCCACAAGGACTGGAAGCTATCAGCAGGCAAGCGTGTAAACAGCTTCCCAGCTTTCAAGGCCGCTAATCGTTGAAGGTAAAGCTGGCTACCCGAGGTTGGAAATAGAGCCGGGGATTGGCGCTTAGGCAAAGCTTGTACATCCATCTCCTGCTGTATCGTCCCTTGAGTTGTGCTGGGTATGAGGATGGGGGTGAGCGGTTGTGAAACGGGCTTTGTCCGCCAGCGGGCTGAACTGGGCTCGGGCGGACTGAATTCAGCAGAGATTGTCTCTACAATTGGGACAATCTGGGGAGTGACAATAGATTTGAATAGGTTAGTGGCAGTTGACGCTAACAAGATCGACAAGTCATCCAGCTGTCGGAGGGGTAGCGCTGGAGGAGGCGGGGCTGAGATTGGTCCGACGCTGATTAGACTTGCCGCCAGCAGATAAGGATCGCTCATTAAGTGACTCCATCACACTCTCCTTTCCTTTGACAGCAATTATTTATAGTAGTCAGGAAACTTCCGCGTTAACTCTTCCGTGCGGGAAGTCCCCCAGTGCAACGAAGTGAGACTGGGGGATGAAAGCACGGTCAGGATGTAGCGATTTACCATCAACCCCTGTAGATGATAAGATAATTGCAGGAGGGAAGAAAAGTGCTGTACAAAGCTGTCAAAGTTCGCTTGTTTCCAACGTCAGAACAAGAGGTGCTGTTAGCTCAACACTTCGGTTGTGCGCGTTGGTGGTGGAACTTCGCGCTCAATAAATCCATAGAAACCTACCGAGATACAGGCAAAGGACTAGGACGTTCAGCACTCAACGCACTTCTACCTCATCTCAAGAAAGACGAAGAGACGGCGTGGTTAGGCGAGTGTTACAGCCAAGTTTTGCAAGCTGTTACCCTCAACCTCACAACGGCCTACAAAAACTTCTTTGATGGACGTGCGAGATTTCCGCGATTCAAATCAAAGCATGGTAAGCAGTCTATTCAGTATCCTCAAAACGTTCAGGTGATAGGTTCTTGCTTAAAATTACCTGGTAAAGTTGGTACGGTAAAAGCCAAGATTCACAGACTAATTGAGGGAGTAATCAAGACAGTTACTGTCACCAAAGACCCGTCAGGAAAATACCATGCGTCTATCTTGTCCGAAGTAGAAGGCTCCAATCCCGTTTTTTCAACAGAAGGTAAGGTAATTGGTATTGATTTGGGGTTAAAGCACTTTGCTGTTACCAGTGACGGCAAAAAGGTGTCTAAGTATGACAATCCTAGACATTTAGCCAAACATGAAAAAAACCTCAAACGCAAACAACAGAAGCTAGCAAGAAAGCAAAAAGGAAGTAAGTCAAGAGATAAGTATAGAAAAGTTGTTGCTAGAGTATACGAACGAGTGAGTAACTCAAGAGCAGATTTTCTACACAAGCTTTCACGAAAGCTCGTCAACGAAAACCAAATTGTCGTAGTAGAGAATCTTCATGTCAAAGGCATGGTTCGTAATCACAATCTAGCCAAGGCAATATCTGATGTGGGTTGGGGAATGTTTACTAACTTCTTAGCCTATAAGCAGGAGTTGAAAGGTGGAAAGTTGGTTGAAATTGACCGATGGTTCCCTAGTTCCAAGCTCTGCTCTAATTGCTACTACCAAGCCGAGGAAATGCTGTTAGATGTGAGGGAATGGACTTGTTCTCACTGCGGTACTCATCACGACCGAGATGGTAATGCCGCAACGAACATTAGAGAAGAAGGCATCAGAATGCTACAGGTGGATGGAACGTCCATTTCTGCCAGTGGAGGGGAAGTAAGACCGAAGGGTGGACGCAAGTCTGTTCTAAGGCATTCCCCCGTGAGACTGGAAGCTCAGGGTGTAGCGCTAGCGTAACCCTGAGTAGTTCACAAAGACTCCTGACTCCTGACTCAAGATGTAGCCAAGTGATAGTTGTAGTATCCATAACGCTTTTGAATCGAAGCGATCGCATGAAGTACCGTACTCAGTTCGTAGCTATCAACCGCTGTTACGAGCATGTCGGACAGATCAGGTAGTAATTCTGACCGACCAATTTTCCCCAACGCTTCAGCAGCCGTATAACGAACCCGAAAATCTTCATCCCTCAAAGCTTGCTCCAGGCCCAGCGCGGCTATCTCAGAGCCAATTGTACCTAACGCTGAAGTAGCCATCCAACGAACCCAAGAATCTTGATCACTCAACGCTGACACTAGCGCCTCCACTGCCATCTTAGAGCGGCTTGCGCCTAAGGCATAAGCCGCTCTTCCCCGCAGTCCAGAGTCTTCTTCGTTTAAAGCACTACGTAGCACCGCTACCGCTGCCTCAGAGCCGCTCTCCCCTAACCCTTGGACTGCCATTAAACGAACGTCCGCGTTCTCATCTCTGAGCGCGACCCGTAGCGCGGCTACAGCGGCCTCGGTACCAATTTTCCCTAACCCAGAGGCAGCTCGACAACGCACCTCGGTGTCATGATCTCTTAAAGCCTGCCGCAGCGCCGCTACAGCTGGCTCCGTGCCAATTTTCCCTAACGCCTCGGCAGCTCTCCGGCGAACCCCGAAGTCTTCATCGTATAACGATTGTCTCAGTCCTGCCACGCCTGCCTCGGAGCCGATTTTTCCTAACGCCTCAGCAGCTTTTTCCCGAACTTCAAAGTTTTCATCACTCAACGATTGTTGCAGGGCTGCTATACCTATCTCAGAACCAACTTTCCCTAACCCATAGGCCGCACTTAAACGCACCCAAGCATCTTGATCATTCAACGCAAGGCGTAACGCGGCTACTGCTCCTGAGCTTAAAGCGGCTTCTGGTTCATGGGTTCTATCAGAGGCAGTAACAGAGGTGCCAATTCGCCCTAGCGCCCAAGCCACTGTTCTGCGAACATAGGTATCCTCATCGCTCAAGGCTCGTTGCAATGCCACAAGACCCGCCTCAGAACCGATATAACCTAATGCCTCAGCAGCGGTTCTGCGCACATAGGAGTCTTCATCACTCAAAGCCTGCTGCAATGACACGAGCGCGGCTTCAGAATCAGTAGACCCTAAGCCTAGAGCCGCTTTTTCACGCACTCGATGGTTTTTATCGTTTAAAGCTCGTTGGAGTGCAGCTACCGCCGCCTCAGTACCAATAGACCCTAATGCCAATGCGGCTCTGCCCCGCACCCGATAGTCTTTATGATCTAAAGCTTCCTGTAAGGCTTCCACTGCTGCATCCGTACCAATCATTCCTAAGGCTGAGGTGGCGATTCCCCGAAAATCGAAGTTTTCATGGTTCACGGAATGCCGCAATGCAGCAACAGCCGCTTCTGTGCCGATTTTTCCTAATGCTAGAGCTGCCGTCTCACGAACTCGATAGACTTCATCATTGAGGGCTTCCTTCAATACAGCTACTGCCGCCTCTGTGCGGATTTGCCCCAATGCTGATGCTGCTCTCCCTCGCCAATCCAAGTTGTGATGATTCAAGGCTTGTGCTAACGCCTCTACGGCTGCCTCAGAGCCGATCGCACCCAGTGCCAAAGCGGCACTTTCTCGAACCTGATACTCTGGGTCGTTTAAAGCTTGCCTGAGTGCTGCCACGCCTGACTCACTGCCGATTTGCCCTAACTCGTAGGCCGCCTGGGAACGAACTTCAGGATCTGGATGGTTTAACCCTATCGAGAGAGCCGTAACGGCTGCAACAGATCCGAGTTCACCTAACGCCTCGGTGGCACTACAACGCACACCAGCATCTTCAGCATTCAAAGCTTCCAACAGAGGTGGAATGGCGCTATCCGAGCCTGTAGTGCCTAGAAGTCGATTCAACAGCAGTTGAGGAATATCTAACTGGGTTAGCCAGCCGACTGTTGCGGTGTGAAACTCCGGTTTTACGACTCCTGCCAGTCTTGCGCCGAGGTGCCAATCCACCTCTAGGGCTAACTTAACGACTCGCAACGCCTGAGACTTTTCCTCTACCTGCTGCAAGGTCACAGCTAAGGGTTCTGTCCATTCCAGGTTATTCAAATACTGCTGTTTTAGCTGCTCATCACTCAAATGAGGCAACTGCGATCGAAGGTTGTTTACCACTTTGGATAGCTGAAGCCGCTGCTGCTGAGATTCCATCGGGTTGACGGTTTTGACTCTGATAGCTCTAGTATGCGATTGCGCGTGAAGCGAAGCTACCCTGTAGGGGAATAGTACCACCCCAAAGGGCGATCGCTTAATTTCATGTTGCCCTGGTAACGGCTTGCTTCCCGATCCTAGCAACGCTTAGCTTACTCTGCGGGAAAGACTCCAAAATTAAAAAGATGTATCCCGCTGCCCAACGCCGCTAGATCACCTTATTGGAGAAATTGTGTTCTTGAGAAAGCGGAGTCGAAACTCAAGCGTCGCAACGCTTTAGAGTATTACCACAGCCCATCGTACCTTGAGTTCCGACCAAAAAGAAGTGCTTGGCAATAGTACTTTGATGATCCATCGTTTGCCATACCAGCCTTCTCATTTGATGGGACGGATGGAAATAATAAAAGAAATAGCAACGATTAGGAAAAATTTACCAGGCTTGAGACAATGCAAGACGGTCAAATCAGACTCAATAAAGTAACGAGAGAATGGGTCATTTATGCACCGGGTCGGCGTAAACGCCCCCAAGATTTTCAGAAAAAAAATAGTCAGACCCCACAACCCCCAGTCAGCCACGAGCAAAAATGCCCTTTTTGTACGGAGCCGATGTTGGAGACGATTCTTCTGGAGGTACCGAACAAAAAACAAACATCTTGGCAAACAAGAGTAGTTCCTAACAAGTTTCCTGCCTTAACACCCCATGAACATACTTGCCGTTCCACGGAAGGAATTTATATCGCGATGCCCGGTTATGGTCAGCATGAGTTGATTGTTGAAAGTCCAGAACATGACAAAGACATCGCCACCATGTCACAAGCAGAAGTGGAGATTGTGATTGACACTTATCACAAACGCTACCTCGATTTGATGGTAGCCCATGAGAATATGATGGCGATTATTTTTCGCAATCATGGTGAGCGGGCGGGTGCGTCTTTAAAGCATCCTCACTCTCAGATTATCGTGACGGGTGTGGTTCCTCAGCATCGTCGGTACCGAGAGGAACAGGCTCAGCGCTACTTTGATGTATGGGGACGGTGTGTGTACTGTGACATCTTAGAGTTTGAATTGCAAAACCGCAGGCGAGTTATTCAGGAAAATGACTCGTTTTTAGCCTTTGTTCCCTTTTCTGCCGAGGTTCCTTTTGAAACCTGGATTATGCCTAAAAATCATCAAGCTGACTTTGGCAGTATTTCTGAACAGGAAAAATCGGATTTTGCCTTAATTTTGCAGAGCATTCTTCGGAATTTGTATGACAAATTGAATGACCCTGATTACAACTACGTGATCAATACAGCGGCTCGCTACAAAGCGGAAGAACCTCAGGTACACTGGTATTGCCAAATTCAACCTCGCCTGACCACCCCAGCCGGTTTTGAGTTGGCGACAGGTATTAGTATCAACCCCTCTCTTCCAGAAATAGACGCCGATTTTTTAAATGGCTTGTCTGTGTGAAAATTTCCTAGCCTTGTCAAGGAACATTCAGAGCCAATGCTCAGACTTTCCTAAGTTTATCTAAAGGCTGACAATAATGCGTTCTTCATTACAAGTTATAGCGGGTCAGAATTAGACCCCTGAGGTTGCTTTACGATTACTTCATAAATCCTTCTAGGATGGTTAGGTGTAAAACCCTGACTTGCTAAGCTTTTTAGACTTCATATCTGGAGATTTTCCTCATTCTTCGTTGTTTTTTAATAAAGCTTGGGTAAAGTACCTAGATATTTTCCGGACGGTATGAGACTGTATTTTACAGGGTCTTGACGAACAATTATTCCCAAAGATAGTTGCAAATTGAAGGACGCTACCCATTCATCCTGCTGAGATTAATCGCACTGCTGGGGTAGGGCGTAGTGACCTGACTTACCAATTTACCTATATACATGGATAATTTTTTTCAGGGAATTGCTCAGGTGTTGCACCACTTTGAGTACAGGAAAGTGTTGGCAGTTTTTAACTTCTTACACCGTAGGTGTAAGAATCGTAGGGTGAGACGCTTCATTCGCTGGCATGAAATTACTGCTGTTTTAGTATTCTTTCTAGTTGTATTGTCACAAAATTTGCAAAATTTTGGAGATGTGGCAAACGCTGCGATCGCAATTCAAACTCCCCTTTCGACCAACGCCTCCACAATTGTTGACGCCACAGGCAAGCAAGTGCTGCTTAGAGGAGTAAACTGGTTTGGCATGGAAACCGAAAATCATGTGCCTCACGGCTTGTGGGCACGAGACTATAAAGATATGTTGGCTCAGATCAGAAGCCTGGGTTACAACGTTATCAGACTTCCTTACTCCGTGCAGGCATTGCGTTCTTCTAACATTAGTGGAGTTACCTTTAGCATTGGGAGTAACAACAACCTTCAGGGAAAAACTCCTTTGCAGGTCATGGATTTAATCATTCAGGAGGCGGCACAACAAGGATTATTAATTCTCTTGGATAGCCATCAGCTTAACGACTACAGTATTCCTGAACTCTGGTACGGTGACGGATTTACAGAAGCTAACTGGATCGATACATGGAAAATGTTAGCAACCCGCTATAAAAATCAGCCTAATGTGATTGGGGCTGACCTGAAAAATGAACCTCATGGTAAAGCGAGGTGGGGAAACAATGACCAACTAACTGACTGGCGACTCGCCGCTGAGCGATGTGGCAAGGCAATTCAAGCGATCGCGCCCAATTGGTTGATTG
>NZ_DATNPA010000485.1:0-5957 GCF_036703385.1 Allocoleopsis sp.
AGAAGTACCCATAACAAAGGGTCAAGTCACCGAGGAGCCGTGTGACGAGAAATTGTCATGCACGGTTTTGAAAGGGAGGTGTGACTGGCGACAGTCACATCGACCCTATCCTCTTCAATGTGATGTTAACATCCCTGACCCAACTCCTTATGGTCATCCCATTGGAGTTGATATTGGGTTGTCCAAGTTTTTGGCAACCAGTGATGGTGTTCTCGTTAAACCGCCGAAGTTTTTTAAGAGCTTGCAAAGTAGGCTGAAAGTGCTGCAACGCAGGCTTGCGAGAAAAAAGAAGCGGTCTAAGAACTACGAAAAACAACGCATTAAGGTTGCCCGACTTCATCACCACATTGACAACACGAGGAAGGATTTCCACTACAAACAAGCTCACGCCCTTTGCGATGCTGGCGATATGGTCTTCATGGAAGACTTGGATTATCGCACGGGGGCTAAAGGGATGTTTGGTAAGCATATGCTCGACGCTGCTTTTGGACAGTTCAGAAGCATTGTTAAGTATGTGTGCTGGAAGAGAGGGAAGTTCTTCGCTGAAGTTGATGCTAGGGGGACTTCTCAAGAGTGTCCCGAATGTAGTAGTGAGGTCAAAAAAGACCTGAAGGTTAGAATTCATGATTGTCCTCATTGTGGGTATAAGACTGACCGCGACGTAGCAGCCGGTCAAAATATTAGGAATCGAGGAATTAAGTTAATTAGTACGGTGGGACACACCGGAATGGAAACTGCCTGTGCAGACGATCTACCGGGGATTGAGGCAACTCAATCTAGGCAAGTGTCGCAATCTCGCAAGAGAGTAACCAGGAAATCAAAGAAGTGATTCGATGGCGAGCCTGCGCTGTAATCTTCGATTCAGCGCAGGAGGATGTCACTATCCTTACGAGGACTGCGCTGTATCTCTCTTGTCGTGGTCAGACCTACCATGCAGAATACTCGTCTTAATAATCTGATTAATGGGGTCTTGGCAGGCTTCGGGCGATGGTTCGCTAATCCCTGGCGGCACCTTTCGCTAGTGTTAATTAGCCTGCTGTTGGGTACCTTTCTAGGTTCTGCCATTCCGGCTACAGCAGGGCAAACGGCTAGGTTGGACGTGGTTGGAGCTGGCGTTTTAATTATTTTTACCGAAATCATTAGCTGGTTTGTTTATGGTCGAAATCGGCAACGGGGGCAATCTACGGAAGGTTCCCGTGGGCGTTCTCTGTTGGCTGAAGTACTCAATGCCCTGAAAATTGGCCTGACTTACAGCATGTTTATAGAAGCGTTTAAACTTGGCTCTTAACTCGATGTCGCAAGCAGATACCTCGCTGGTTCAAATTCTCCACAACTTGGCAGCAGCAGAAACACCCAACGCTTTGGACTGGCAGCAGTTAGCGGCTGCGGCACTAGAGTCACCCCTATGGACAAGGGCTTTTGGCCTCACACCTGCCAAGGTGGAGGAGGTGATTCAAGAGCGATCGCACTCTAAAATTACTTCACTCACGCACGTTCTCCAAGCCGTCTACTCCGATATCCTCTCACTCCCGCCTTTTCAGGCTCCTACAAAACACAGCCGGGAAGCCGAAGAAATTTCCCAATCCAAAAGCCAAAATCTCAGCTCCAAAATTCTCTTATCCCTCTGCAACCTGTGGCTTCCTCTTGCTCTACAGTTGGCGATAGGCCAAAAACAGCTGGAGCGTCCTCTCATCCAGGGGATATTAGGAGGGCAGGGAACCGGCAAAACTACCCTAGGAACGGTCTTAACTTTAATTTTTGCTCAGTTAGGCTACCGCACCCTCAGCCTTTCCCTGGATGACCTCTACAAAACTTACGCCGAACGGCAACAACTCCAAGAAAAAGACCCGCGTCTGATCTGGCGCGGTCCACCCGGTACCCATGATATTGAACTAGGCATAGAGCTATTAGACCAGCTGCGTCAACCCCATCCAGTTAACCCAATCCTTGTCCCTCGCTTTGATAAGTCCGCTTGCGAAGGAATCGGCGATCGCACCACTCCAGAACCAGTACAAGGTATAGATATTGTCTTGTTTGAAGGGTGGTTTGTTGGGGTTCGACCCATTAACCCAGCTGTGTTTGACACTCCGACACCAGCACCGATTCACACAGTAGGCGATCGAGCCTTTGCGCGTGATATGAATGAGCAGCTAAAAGACTATTTACCGTTGTGGGAACGATTAGATCGCTTGATGCTGCTCTACCCAACGGACTACCGCCTCAGTCAGCAGTGGCGGCGTCAGGCGGAACAGCAAATGGTAGCAACAGGGAAATCAGGCATGGCGGATTCACAGATTGATCGATTTGTCGAGTATTTCTGGAAATCACTTCACCCAGAATTGTTCATTACACCACTCACTAAAAATCCCAGCTATGTAGACTTAGTCGTGGAAATTAATCCCGATCATACCCCCGGTGCGATTTATAGACCGGGCAATGCTTAGCAGAACACCCGCTAAAGGAGGTGCGTTACACTTCGTTAACGCACCCTACAGATTGAGGATTTATTGTATAGCAGTCGCCAAGGTGATTAGGACAAAGCAAAATACTGAAACCAAGACCCGTCAATATGCATCTCTTCTGTCTTCTGCCTTTTGCCTCCTCACTCTCATCTCCGGTGCCTTTTGCTATATCAATCAGCTCTTAAGCTTCCGGTAAAAACCTCCTCTGTTGCAATGAGCCAACTTCACTGGATTCGTCAGAATGGAATACGAGGGGGGCAATGAAGGCTGTAAGGATGCCTCCCATCACTAATATTTCAGCAATTATGAGAAGAGTGTTTCGTTTCATTGTGCTACTAAGCTTCACTCCTGGATCATCAAGAACGACTAAAAAAAGAACGTATTTGCTGAAGCCAGGTAGCAGGTGAGTCCTCTGGGCGATATTTAAAATTAAACATGGAAACGATGAGTGGCAAACCACCGACCTTAACACTCATCAAAAGATGAATCACAGAACAAAGCACCAGTATTACCCATGCACTGAGGTGCAGTTGGTACCAAATCTGGTCGAGTTCCCTAGTGGGAAGCCATTCTTCTTTCATCATTCTGCCTGTGATTAACGCCCAGGTTGCGGCTAGCAACATCAGCGTATTAACGATGCGGTGCAGGCTATACCACCAAATGGGTTTACCCACTTGTGTCAGTTTTGTCAATGAATCGGGTTGAACCAAACGTTTATGACCCACATGAAAACTATATAAGGCAAAAGCAGGCATCAGGAGGAGGAATGTTAGACCCAAGGTGCCATGAATCCCAATAATGTCATTAATCTCTGGGAGGGGTAGCTTAATTAATCGTCCATCGAAGGTGTTGTATACCCAAAATGAGGTGATAATCGCTAACAAAGCAATCAGAGCATTAACTCCATGAAGAAGTCTGAGCAATGAAGGCTGATAAGGTTTAGGCTGGGGCATTCTCATCTCCCTTGCAGAGCGTAAACAAGAACGGTGTACTTTTTGGTCAGCATGACAGACTAACTCAATCTTCGAGCGCTTAGACGCCTTCCAATATTGCCACAGTGCCGAAAATGAGAAATAACAAGCCGCCTATGGCAGTAACCACCCGCTCAGAAATTCGACCAGCGATTAAGCGTCCGCCGATAACTGCGATCGCAGTACAAATCCCATGCCCCAAGATAGCTCCAGTCGTGACGCCAAATGGCTGATAAGAAGCGGCTAAAGCAATTGTACTAATTTGAGTGCGATCGCCCCACTCGGCTAAAAACGTCATAACAAAGGCTTGGAACAAAATCGCGAGATTGGGAGATGGAAACCACGCCTTAGCAGGCATCGTGCTTGTTCCGCCCTCGCTCTGTTGAGCTACCGCACAGGCAGCTTCTTTTGCTCCTGTGTTTTCGGATTTAGCAGGCATTCGACTGGCATCGTAAATCAGTTTTAGCCCGAAGCCTATAAACAATGAAATTTCACCGAAATGAATATAATGCTTGGGAAGCAAGGATACTATCTGCCCTAACATTACAGATAGCAAGGTCATGGCGGCTAAGGCGGCTATGACACCCACAAAGACCAAGCGTCGTGAATGGCGCATAGCCAAAATAACAGCAATAAAAAAGGTTTTATCGCCTAACTCAGAAATAGTAATTAGTAATAAACCTGCCGTAAAAGCCGCTAACATTCTCTCAAGCTCCTCTCAATTTCCAACTGACCGGATGGAGCTTGATGAGACAAACAAGACCTCACCAAGCTCACATCTAATGTGAACTTAGTGAAAGTCTCGCTCCCAAGTTTTTGCAGTTTCAGCCCGCAACCTTACATCAGGCTAAACTGAGAGTTAAAACTTGTCACCTGAACCAGGCTGTTCGCCAGTATGTTGACTCAGGTGTCCTGGTCAATTATCTACCAGGAGCTACTCCCTTTCAATACTATTTTTATATCACAAATTTCCGCTTAAAGGAATAGCCTATTGGCTGAATTAAAAGTCAAACAATTTTCATTTTTGATTCATTTTCAGTTCATTTTCAATTCATTTTTGTTGAATGAGTGGGGATAAATGACATTGAGATTAACTGTTGTCTATTGGCTTGACAACTCAACCCAGTTCAGTAAGGTTGTTCCAAACCTCCTGATTTCAGGATTAAGGATAGCTCAACAATTACCCCATAGGGCATTCGTCCTTTGTGTATTGACTGAGTAATGTAAGGTTAAGTGAGTTCAACAGCAATTGTCTTGTCTTTTTCAAAACTCCCAGTATAATGCAATGCTCAAGGGCAGGTAGTCAAAGCTCTAACAAGACGCCCCTATCCCTGATTGACGGTGGTAGTAAAGCAAAATCAGATTCCTTGGGCAGACCGAAACCCTAAGTTTCGAGCCACGTTACACGGTTGTTTTTTCGTTTGGTAGTCATGGGGGAAGCATCTCTGTAGCCATAAAACTGTAACTTGGTAACAAGATGATACTTTTAAGGGAATGCCCGGATTGCCGAAATCTACCATTGTGACGATTCAACCAAATTTTTTGTTAAGTTTCAGCTCACTTGAAATAGCTGTAGTTAAAGTTGGTTGGGAACCTAAAATTGGCAAAAGTTGACTAAGGCGGAAAGTAAAAGCAGTTATTGGACACAGCCCGAAAAACTATCCAAAGCCGAAGGAGTGTCAAAATGGCAAAAGTAGCAATTAACGGATTAGGCAGAATCGGCAGAGCCGTTTTTAAAATCATTCAGGACAATCCAGACTTGGAACTCGTGGCGGTTAATGACCTCGTTCCACCGGAAAATCTAGCTTATTTGCTCAACTACGACACCGTCTATGGTCGGTCTAAAACTAAGGTTGAAAGCGACGAAAATAGCTTGATTATAGACGGAAAACATTACAAAGTTGTGAGTGAAAGAGACCCCGCTCAGTTGCCTTGGGGGAGTTTGGGCATTGATTTGGTCTTTGAATGCACCGGGCTTTTTACCAATAAGGAAGCGCTAGAAAAACACCTTCAAGCCGGTGCAAAATCTGTGATTCTCTCGGCTCCTACGAAGAGTGAGGGGGTCGAAACAGTGGTTTATGGGGTGAATCATGTCCCAGAATCCAGTGAAATATTCTCTTGTGCCAGTTGTACCACCAACTGTATTTCGCCCGTGGTGGAAGTGATGGGGCGTCGAATTGGAATTAAAAAGGCAATTCTGACAACTATTCACGCTTATACTGCCACTCAGGCGATTGTGGATGGGCCGAGTAAGAAGCTAGTACGCGAAGGACGAGCGGCAGGGGCTAACTTTGTGCCGAGTACAACGGGAGCTGCGATCGCCACCACCAAAGTGTTACCTCAGTATAAAGGGAAATTCGATGGTGTAGCCGTTCGTGGCCCCATTCCGGTCGGTTCTATCTCTGATATTATTTTCGTCACCGAAAGACCCACAACGGTTGAGGAAATTAACACTATTTTCCGAGAAGAAGCCGAGAGCGATCGCTATAAAGGTATCATGAGCGCTTCTGATGAAGAAATTGTC
>NZ_DATNPA010000486.1:0-44454 GCF_036703385.1 Allocoleopsis sp.
AGACCCCCTGCACAAGGGTTGGTTGGTGAGGTAGGAGATTTCTTAAGTCAGTGACATTCAGCTTAGGACAGATTGAACGGCTAAAACGACCATGTACCAGTAAAAAACCTTCTGCCTTCTGCCTTTTGCTATACAATCACACCAGACACCCTCCTATTGTGTAGCCAGTTGTTCTTTAAGACCGTTTTAATGGCAGCCAGCAGCCAATTACCCGATGAATCCGCAAGAAAATCAAGATTACAATCGCAGACTTCAGGATCTAGAAGCAGAACTCAACAAAGATCGACCCCTGTCATCAGTAGAAACACCGTTCTGGCAAGCGCTTGACCGCTATATCAATCGATCGCAAGTGGAAGCGATTCGCACTCGAGTCGTCAATTGGTTTAATAGCCTGCCCACTCCCGGTAAAGTGACTGTTGTTGCGATCGCAGCAATCGTCGGTATTTCGCTGTTCTTGAGCGTACTCCAACTCGTGGCTTCCCTGATGAGTCTTGCCATTCTAGGAGTAATACTGTACTTGGTGTATAAATTCTTCGTGACACCCCAGTCTCCCAAGTAACTACAAATCCTTTCCTCATGGCGTGAGGTTTAAGCATGGCTAGCCCTAGCATAAAAAGAAGTCAAAATCAAGAGGTTGGCCAGTCGCTTCCGCTGCGACTTCGCTGGGTTTTGCCGATGGTGATGCGGCGTTGTGCCGCTGTCGTGGTTGAAGTATCCCTGGTGGCGGGGAGTGCGCTAATTCCTTACAGCATTGGTTGGTATGCCAAAGACCACTCCAAGGCCGAAGCCGTACCTCTTAACCCAGTGCTGGCTTCAACAGAGGAGGCGATCGCCAAAACACTCGGCTATCCCTTGCGCGAACAGCTGACTCAGGAGGTTGCCCCTCTTACCAATTTATTCTGGTGCGGAGCTTTAGTGATGCCTGTTGTGGTGACAGGCTGGCAACTCTATCTTTTGGGAAAAACGGGTAAAACTACGCCCAAACGTTGGTTTGGAGTACAAGTCGTCACCGCCTATGGTCATCCTCCAGGCTTGATTCGTGCTATTTGGCGTGAGGCTGTCGGACGCTGGGGAGTGCCGATGGGAACGGCTTATCTCTTATGGCGCTATACGGGAGCCTTTCCCGATGTCGGGATTTTACTAGGACTGGCAGGATTAATGCTCTTGGCAGAGAGCAGTTGTTACCTGTTCAACTCTCGACGCCGCACCCTGCATGACCAACTGGCAGGAACCTATGTCTTGGATGCGCGAAATAATTTCTCATCCTACCCAAATTCCGTTCAAACTGGGCGATCGCTCGGACGTGACCAGACCGTTACCCTAGATATGGAAGACGGTTGGTACTCCTCACAGGAGGAAGGCTCAACGGGTCAACCCTCAAATCGAACCGTCACAACCATCGTTCTCACCTCCCAGGCACCCAGGCGACAACCGCTAAATCTTTGGCTGTGGATGCGCCGATATCCTGGTCTTACCTTGCTGATTATCGCCTTTGCCAGTATGGCGTCTATCCTGGGAACGTTTGTGGGTACCCAAATCTATATTCAAAGTCAGGCTAATCGGCGGGAGTTCAAAAATCAGGATAATCAGGTGTTTCTGGGGCTGGTGAAGCAATTAAGCTCGACTCCTGGCAATGCCATAGAAGAGCGACAAGGAGTCATCTTGGCGCTGGCAAGGCTTGACGATACTCGTGCAGTTCCTTTTTTAGTGGATTTGCTAGCTCAGGAAAAGACGCCCAGTGCGATCGATGCGCTTCAACAAGCACTGGTGAGTAAAGGGCCGGAGGCGTTAACACCTCTGCAACGGTTGAATCAAGCTCTGCAAAACGACCAAGAGACGCTACGGCGTCGAGGCACACCTCAATCTCAGCTGTTGGTTGCGTTGCGGCAACGAGCCACGAAAAGAGCGATCGCTAAAATTCTCACCATCTATACGGGTCAACTCCACGAAACTGACCTAAGCCGTACCGAGCTGAGCCAGGTTAGTAGCGGTTCTGCCCAATTTACCCTGGTTCTGGACAACCTGATTTTGTCGGGCATTAACTTCCGCTCAGCCAAGTTGACCAATGCCAGCTTACGCAATAGCATCTTCTACGGGCCAGGTAACGATGAACGCTTAGGCACCTTTGATGATTGGATTGTTGACTTAAGCGGTGCTGACCTCAGAGAAGCCGATCTAACGGGCTCCAATTTGACGAATGCCCTCTTGAATGGCACCAATTTGATGCGGGCTACACTCAGCCGAGCCAAATTATCTAACAGCCGCCTGAGAAACGCAAACCTCAGCAGCACCGAGCTGATTAGTACTGATTTGCGTCAAGCTGTTTTAGAAAATGCCAGCCTAACGGGTGCTCATTTGGGAGAGGCAAGATTAGCCCGTGCTAATCTGCATGGTGCCCGCCTTGGACAAGTTAAAGCCGTAAGAAGTGATTTTACGTTTGCAAATTTGTCTGAATCGAACTGGCACAGTGCAGATCTTTCAGAGGCCAATTTAAGCAACGCTGACCTCCGAGAGGCTGACCTCAGCTCTACCAAACTCACGGGAGCCGATCTGAGGAATGCCCAATTGCAAAATGCCACGTTACGTAATTCCAATCTGAGCACGGCTGACTTACGAGGGGCGAATCTGGCAGGAGCCGATTTACAGGGAGTCAATTTTGCTAGTGCACCTCGCGTCCAGTCGAATCAATTTCTAGCCAAGCCCCCAATTGCTACCTCAGCTGCTCGCATCAAGGGCGTTAATTTTGCCCAAGCTATCAATTTAGGTACCGAGCAGCTTAAGTTTATCTGTAACAATGGTGGGCGGCATCCGCAATGTCTTAATGATAGATAATTGCAGTCAAAAGCCGAAATCAAAAAATGTTTCTTGATGTTGGTTCTTTCTGAATACAAATCTTTTTCTTCAGGATACAAATCTTTTTCTTCAGGTAGTTATGGATGCTGTTTAAGGCAAAATCTGTGAGACCAACACATCATCAAACAATCAAAACCAGTCCTGTGCCAGCTATCAGTTGATGTCGATTTTCCGATGAGCTTGACCAACTCGTGCGGTCTTTAGGTCACAGCTTGTCCATAGTGACACCAATATGAACAGAGGATGTAACAGATCTATAGATTCAAACCATTGCCTCCAGAAGGCTGGTACCATCCACAATCGAAAATCCAACATCCAAAATCGTATGACAAACTATGGACAAGTGTAATCAACAATCCGGTTGCCTTATTTAAAGCTCTTGGAGTGAAGAATGAGGTGGTGTAGAAATCTGGCTGGGAGCGCTCAAAGCCTTATCTGCCTCAACCGCTACATCAGCTTTATCCTGAACCCGCTGGACTTTTGCTCCCAATTTCCGCAACTTCCCTTCGAGGTCGTCGTAACCCCGGTCTAAATGGTGCAGACGCTGAATCGTTGTTTGCCCATCGGCGGCAAGCGCGGCTATCACGAGGGCTGCCGACGCTCTGAGGTCTGTTGCTACCACAGGGGCACCCGATAACATAGACACTCCTCGGATGAGGGCGTGCTTCCCTTTTACACGAATATCTGCGCCCATGCGATTCAACTCAGGCACATGACCCAGTCGATTTTCAAACACCGTTTCGGTGATAACGCCATCCCCTTCGCTCTTGGTCAGTAGTGCCATAAATGGCGCTTGCATATCAGTAGGGAACCCTGGATAGGGCAAGGTTTCAATATCTGTTGCTCGTAGTCTGCCCGGAACAAGCCGTAAGCAGTTGGGACCTTCAGCGATTACCTTAGCACCAATATCTTGCAGCTTAGCAATCACAGCGGTGAGATGGTCTGGAACCACGGGTGAGATGGTAAGTTCCGAGTAGGTAATTGCCCCAGCCACTAGAAATGTTCCGGCCTCAATGCGATCAGGAATGATCGGATAGTCCACCGAGTGCAAGCTGGGAACACCGGAAATGACAATAGTGTTTGTGCCAGCACCACGAATCCTGGCTCCCATTGCTCTACAAAAATTTGCCAAATCTACCACTTCTGGCTCTTGGGCGGCGTTTTCAAGGGTTGTTTCCCCTTCTGCTAATGTTGCCGCCATCATCAGGGTTTCCGTGGCACCCACGCTGGGGTAGTCCAAGTAAATTTTTGCCCCCTTTAACCTCCGATTGCTTCCAGGGACATAGGCGTGGACAATTCCATGATCGATGTGTACCTCAGCTCCCATAGCTTGTAAACCCCGGACGTGCAGGTCTACAGGTCTAGCACCAATGGCACAACCGCCAGGTAGAGGCACGCGAGCCACTCCCATTCGTGCCAGCACTGGACCAATCACAAAGAAACTGGCTCGTAGCTGGCTGACCAACTCGTAGGGCGCTTTCGACTGCCCGATGTGACTGGCATTGATCTCTAACGTGTCACCATTATGTTCAATCTTCACGCCCAGAGCCGCGAGAATCTGGCTCATCCGCTTAACGTCTACAAGAGACGGTACATTGCGCAGTCGGCAATCTGTAGGACAAAGTACAGCCCCTGCCATAATCGCCAAAGCCGAATTTTTGGCTCCGCTAATTTTGACATGCCCGTGAAGAGAGTTATTGCCCCAAATCTGCAAGACTGATTTGTCTTCTTCAGGTAGAGAGTGGGTATCTGTCAGGTTCAGAGAGTGATTGATGGGTCTATCCTCCAGAATCAGCTAATTTCTTGGCATTTTTTAAAATTTGGTTCTGATTCTACCTGAAAGATTCTAAATGTCCAGATTTATCAGGCAGCTTACTGGTTTACCAGTTTCGGATTGTAACCTGTTCTAGCTCATATCTTTAGAAAAAAAAATTAGTTGACGAATTCCCGCAATTGCGGCATCATTGGAAACTGCATGGAAAAATACAACGCAAGCGGAACTGGCGGAATTGGTAGACGCGCTAGATTCAGGTTCTAGTGTTCGCAAGGACTTCCGGGTTCAAGTCCCGGGTTCCGCATCCCAAGTTTGGATTTTGGATTCACGGCTGATAGGCTCAGCTAGAGCCGATGAATTAATTGCAGGTGCAATTAATTCCGTCAGCAACGGCGACATGGAAAAAGTTTTCAGCGATTCTGAGCAATTCGCCAACGCAGTCCATCCCTAATCCAAAATCTAAAATCGTGATATCGTGATGCTGACAAGTACTCAGAATCCTCTGGTAAAGCAAATTAGGAAACTGCACAGTGCCAAGGGACGGCGAGAGCAGCAACTCTTTTTGCTAGAGGGAACTCATCTTTTAGAAGAAGCTTGTGCGGTAGATTATCCGTTGGTAACGGTCTGCTTTACGCCAGAATGGCAAGAGCGTCATCAGCAACTTGGGCAAGAGGCGGCTTCCCGATGTCAACGGGCAGAATTGGTGAGTCCGGAAGTTCTGAAGGCAATCGCAACGACTGTGCAACCGGATGGGGTCGTGGCAACGGCACAGCGTAGTCTTACCCCGAATTCAACGCCTCTTCAAGGGGTGCCTCTCCTCACGGGTGTAGGTCTAGCTTTGGAGACGCTGCAAGACCCAGGCAACCTCGGAACAATCATTCGTACAGCAGCCGCAGCAGGTACCGATCGCTTGTGGTTGAGTACGGACAGTGTAGACGTTGACAATCCGAAGGTGTTGCGCTCTTCAGCAGGTCAGTGGTTCCGGCTTCCTGTAACAGTCAGTCCTGATTTGCAAGATGTTGTTACCCAATGCCAGACTCAAGGAATACAGGTTATGGCAACGCTCCCTGATGCCACCTTGAGTTACTGGGACGTAGATTTACTTTGTCCCACCCTAATTCTGTTAGGGAATGAGGCCGCTGGACTTAGAGCTGACTTAGCCATGCGAGCTGATCGGCAGGTAAAAATTCCTCTGATGCCAGGAGTAGAGTCATTAAATGTCGCGGTCGCAGCGGCCTTGATGTTATACGAAGCCCAACGCCAACGTCGAAACAAAGCTTGAAGGTGGTTAGACGATTGAAGCTTAGAAAGTTGTTAGGTTTATCTCCTACAAAGGCTAAATTGGAGAGTTGGAAGGTTCAAACTCGTCTTCATAATCCGCTAATTGGTAAACTTGCAACTTGCAACTTCTTAACTTGCAACCCTTCTACTCCCTCTCTTGATCCAACATCACATTTTGTAGCGGCTCTAGGTTGTCAAAGAAGGCATCAACATCAGCCCCCGCTTCATGGGAGGGTAAGAAATTCAGTGACAGGTTATTTCTGCCAAGCCGATCTAGAACACTTGAGATTTTAGTTGGACAGAGAAACTCAAACCACAGTTGTTGCCACGCTTGTCTCTATGGCAGCCAGATGAACAGGTGAATTAAACTAAATACTTGTGTTCATGGATTACTCAAGTTAAGAATAGGGAGGCGATAGGCATTACACAGATGAATGTGAGTCAAGAATTTGATTACGATTTGGTCATTATTGGAGCTGGTGTAGGGGGACATGGCGCGGCTTTACATGCAGTCAGCTGTGGATTGAAAACCGCAATTATTGAGGCGGCTGAGATGGGCGGTACCTGTGTTAATCGAGGCTGCATCCCGTCAAAAGCGTTATTGGCGGCATCGGGTCGGGTGCGGGAGTTACGGAACGCCCACCACCTCAAGTCTTTGGGTATTCAGGTGGGAAGTGTGGAGTTCGATCGCCAAGCGATCGCAGACCACTCGGGTAATCTGGTAAATAAGATTCGCGGAGATCTAACCAATAGCCTCAAACGCTTAGGCGTCGATATTATTCAGGGTTGGGGTAGGGTCGCTGGACAGCAAAAAGTCTCCGTGGCAACAGACAGCGGCGAAAAAACCATCACAGCAAAAGATATTCTGCTATCCACAGGTTCCATTCCTTTCGTTCCTCCGGGGATAGAGATTGATGGCAAAACGGTGTTTACCAGTGACGATGCCGTAAAGCTCGACTGGTTACCCGACTGGGTCGCCATTATTGGTAGTGGTTACATTGGCCTGGAGTTTGCTGATGTTTACACGGCACTAGGGTCTGAAATTACGATGATCGAAGCCCTTGACCAATTGATGCCGACCTTTGACCCGGATATTGCTAAGCTGGCAACACGAATTCTGATCACACCCCGCGATATTGAAACCCATGTGGGCGTGTTTGCTACAAAAGTTATCCCTGGTTCGCCAGTAGTCATTGAATTAACTAATCCCAAAACTAAAGAAGTGGTCGATGTTCTGGAAGTGGATGCCTGTCTGGTGGCAACCGGGCGGATTCCAGCCACCAAAGATTTAGGGCTAGAGGCTGTCGGGGCACAAACCGATCGCAGGGGCTTTATTCCTGTGAATGAAACGATGGCAGTCCTTTCAGGGGGTGAACCAATACCACACTTGTGGGCAATTGGGGATGCTACGGGTCAAATGATGCTAGCTCATGCGGCATCGGCTCAAGGCATTGCGGCAGTAGAAAATATGTGCGGTCGTCACCGTACTGTAGATTATCGCAGCATACCGGCAGCGGCCTTTACTCATCCAGAAATTAGCTATGTGGGACTGACAGAGCCAGCCGCCAAAGAGCTAGGTGAAAAGGAGGGGTTTGAAGTCGCAACGGTGCGGTCGTACTTTAAGGGCAATTCCAAAGCGATCGCAGAAGGAGAAGCGGATGGTATGGCTAAAGTCATCTACCGCAAAGATACAGGCGAAGTCCTCGGCGTTCATATTCTGGGACTGCATGCCTCGGATTTGATTCATGAAGCATCTAATGCGATCGCACAGCGCCAATCCGTTAACACCCTCGCCTACTTAGTCCATGCTCACCCCACACTGTCGGAAGTTCTGGACGAAGCCTACAAACGTGCTGTGCTTAGTCATTAGTCAATTCAGCGTTGTTAGTTGTTAGTTGTTAGTTGACCAATGACCAATCACCATGACCAATGACCAATGACTAGTAACCCATTCATGCAAATTCGCCGACGCCCACCCAGTCCAGCGGTTGATGTGAGCATCATTCGTTATCAAGTTAAAGTCCCAGACGCTGAGCCACGCCATATCCTGGAAGAAATTGTCTGGCACAAAGAGACGGAAGTTGACCAGATGCGGGAACGCCTGTCTTTGGTGGAGTTGCGCAAACAGGTGCAAGCCGCACCTGCCCCCCGCGACTTTAAGGCCGCCTTGCTCTCTGGTAAAACTCGTCCTGCGCTGATTGCTGAAGTCAAGAAAGCATCTCCCAGTAAGGGGGTCATCCGTGAAGATTTTGATCCAGTAGCGATCGCTCTTGCCTACCATCAAGGCGGTGCAACGGCTATATCTGTGCTAACCGATCAAAAATTCTTTCAAGGAAGCTGGGAAAACCTAAGGAAGGTTCGTGCTGGTATTGACCTGCCAGTCTTATGTAAAGAGTTCATTATCTATCCTTATCAAATCTACCTCGCCCGCTCTTATGGAGCTGATGCGATTTTGCTAATTGCTGCCATTCTGTCGGATCAAGACCTCCAGTACTTTGTCAAAATTGCCAAGTCTTTGTCCATGACCCCTTTGATTGAGGTTCATACTCTTCAGGAGTTAGACCGCGTCTTATCTCTAGATGGGGTTACCCTAGTGGGTATTAACAATCGAAACTTGGAAGACTTTTCGGTCGATCTGCAAACGACCCGCCAACTGCTGGAGGCGCGGGGAAACCAGCTCCAAGAGCGTGGCATTTCGGTTGTCAGTGAGTCAGGACTTCACACAACAGCTGATTTGGATACGGTGGCTTGTGCAGGAGCCACGGCTGTTCTTATCGGTGAATCATTGGTGAAACAACCTGACCCCGCTTGTGCGATCGCTGATCTGTTTTCCAAGGCGTAGCTCGTGTCCTACGAACGCTTTTCCAACAGGGAGAACCCTAAAGGCTTTCACTATGCGCTGGCGACGAGACCCCTGCTTATCAAAAGCGCAATCGCCCTAACAGGATGCTCCGCTATCGCAGATTCGTCCATTTCGAGGTAGACCAGCTTTCATGGAGCCAATTCCCCTTCCTTCTTATATCCATTACGAACTGCTTCTCCAACTTCTAGAGCGTCAAACGTCGTTTGCTGTTAGTCAAAAACCAGCCGTTCGCGAGCAGGTTCATCAACTGATCGGCACCCTCCGCAAAGCTTTAGCCCAACAGAAGCAACTTGAACAAAGCTGTCAGCGATCCAACTTACCCATTGAGTATCGTTGGTCTCTCAACAGCGCTAACTTGGAGCCAAACCATTCCCCAGATGTTTTTCCCCTAGGTCAGAAGCCTGAAGTTAGCAAGTGATATTAGAGCCCGTTACATGGGCACGTTAAGCCAAAGGAATTAAAAATTGGTAAGGTGTGATGCGTAATTCATAATACCGTTTTGGATGAGGATGCTCCCATCTCCTCATCCTCACCTACGGCTCAAGTCATCTCTGGTTAACCTGGGCGGTCTACAGTGAGCTAGGCATTCTCACCCGTCTTTAATTACGAATTCCGAATTAATCATTATGAATTATGTTGATCCACTCCCACGGCTTGAATCGGTTAAGGGATAGCCCAAACAGGGAAGAGGGGTGGAGGTGAGGGCTCCCACCTCGTCAAAGATGAGCATTTGAGCTTAAGTTAACGCCAATGGCTCTCTAGGCACAAATTACTTGTTTGCCGATCCTGGTTCAGTGAGCTGGCGGTGCTGTTCGGCATTGACCGTATCAGGCAAAGCCTTACTGACGTTGCCCTGAATCTTCGTTTTGAGCGAACCTGCGATGATGTGGTCTTTGCCTGTCATCAGTGCCTCGAACCCCTGTTTAGCGACTTGAGCCGGGTCATCCTTCTCGTTCGCGCCCGCCTTGGTGTCATCCATACCTGCGCGATGGAAGAAGTTGGTATCGGTTGGCCCCGGCATCAGGGCAGTAACGGTGACGCCCGTATCCTTCAACTCGTTACGCAGCCCCTCCGAGAAGGAGTGTACAAACGCTTTGGATGCGGCGTAGACGGCCTCAAACGGTCCGGGCATGATGGCTGCGATGGACGAAGTGAAGAGGATACGACCCTTGCCGCGTTCGACCATGTCCTTCACGACCCGTTTGGCGAGATGCACAGATGACACGACGTTCAGGTTGATGAGATTCAGCTCGTCCTTCAGGTCAGTCTCGCGAGCAAAATCACCGCCGACACCGACACCTGCGTTAATTGCGATCGCCTCCACCGCTCGACCAGTCGCCTTAATCTGGTTGTAGAGTGTCTCAACACCTTCATACGTGGCAAGATCTGCCTGCACTGTCTCAACCCCCGCACCCAGCCCCTCGAAGGCTTGAGCGGCTTCATTGATACTCGGTCCGGTGGCTGTGACGAGGAGATCGAAGCCGTTTTGGGCGAACTGTTTGGCGAGTTCGTAGCCGATGCCCTTAGAGGCACCCGTCACGACAGCCAAGGGTCGGGTCAACGAATTGTTCATTGCTCTTATCCTTATGTAAGACTACTCAAGCGTGTTTTGAAGCTTTCTGCCCTAAAGCCATCCTAAAGATTGAGAAGTCTCCTCTCCTCTGACTAATGAAGTGCGATGCTTTCTCTACTGCTCTATCTAAGGGATGAGCCAGTGGCACAGCTATTGCAAGTTTTAGGGGAAATATGAGGCAATAACTCTGGCTTATCCTCAAAGTCGGCTTTCGCCGGACTGCCGGACTGTAGGGAAACTTTTTCTTATAGATGAAAGTTGAGCAACGGTACTTATTAACTGAAGGATAAGCTGTTAATTTGAGGTGAATAGGTAACGGCGAACCCAAAATGCAGCTATTAAAATAAACTTTTAGTTCTTGCGATTTCTCTCAAACCCAAGACGGATTAAAGCAATTCCTTAGCCTGACACAATTTATTTATAGGATTTGACTCAGATTATAAACAGTAATGATTTAGCTCAAGTATTGGGGGAAAAATGCTAAAATCTTGGATGATAATTGGTGGTGTAACCTTTTTAGTTGCTCTAGGTAGTAGTTTGATTAAACCAAAGGATATCTCTTGGTCTCAACGCCTAGATCGACCGAAGTGGCTATTCTTTGAGCCAGCTATCCCATTCATCTGGACTGTCATTTTTGCTTGTGGAGCCGGGTCAGCTATTCTCGTCTGGGAAAAAGAGCCAGGGAGTCTTAGAACTTGGTTACTCATGGGATTTTACCTGCTAGTCGAAGTGATCACAGTCGCTTACATCCCTGCTACCCTGAGACGACGGAGCCTGGAAGTTGGCACGGTTTTAGGGTGGATTGGTGTAATCTTAGGAGCTCTGCTGACGCTGGTTGTTTGGCCTATTTCTCGACAGGCTGCTCTTTTACTACTTCCTTACCTAATTTGGAGTCCGATTGGAAGTTACACAACCCGGAGGATGATTGACCTCAATCCTGATGCTGCATAGGAGTTTAACCTTAACATCAGATCAGACAAAACAAAAAAAATTTCTCGCTTCCATCACACCCAAGCAAGTTGTGCGATCCTGGATTATGCGCAGTGAGAAGATGGAGGACTAGGAAATGGACAACAAGCTCATGCTGATGATTCCAGGGCCAACGCCAGTACCGGAACAAGTGTTACTAGCCTTGGCTAAGCACCCGATTGGGCACCGTACCGGCGATTTTAGCGCCATTATGGCAGAGGTGACCCAAAACCTCAAATGGCTCCACCAGACCGAAAATGATGTCTTGGTGTTAACAGCTAGTGGTACCGGGGCGATGGAAGCGGGTATTATTAACTTCTTGAGTCCGGGCGATCGCGTTCTGGTGGGATGTAATGGTAAATTTGGCGATCGCTGGGCAGATTTGTGTGCAGCCTTTGGTCTTGATGTCGATAAAATTACAGCAGAATGGGGTAAAGCCTTAGATACCGAGCAGTTTAGAGAAAAGCTAACGGCTGACACTGACAAGAAAATCAAAGCCGTCATTATCACCCACTCTGAGACATCGACAGGCGTCCTCAACGACCTAGAAACCATTAACCGTCATGTCAAAGAACACGGTGAAGCATTGATGATTGTTGACGCCGTTACCAGCTTGGGGGCGGTTAATCTACCTATTGATGCCTGGGGGATTGATGTCGTGGCTTCAGGTTCCCAAAAAGGCTACATGATTCCCCCCGGACTGGGGTTTGTTTCCGTGAGCCCTAAAGCCTGGGAAGCTTATAAAACCGCTAAGCTACCACGCTTCTATCTGGATTTAGGGTTGTACAAAAAAGCGGCGGCGAAAAATAGTAATCCCTTTACCCCGCCCGTCAACCTGGTTATAGCACTACAAGCGGCGCTACGTATGATGCAAGCTGAAGGGTTAGAGTCCATCTTCGCACGCCATCAACGTTTGATGAGGGCGACAAGGGAGGCGATTAAAGCGCTTTCCTTACCCCTGTTTGCTTCTGATGAGGCGGCTAGTCCGGCGATTACGGCTGTGGCCCCCGTGTCCGTTGAGTCAGAACAAATCCGTGCCGTGATGAGAAAGCGCTTTGATATTGCTCTAGCGGGAGGACAAGACCACCTGAAAGGGAAAATCTTCCGCATCGGTCACCTCGGCTTTGTTAGCGATCGCGACATTCTCTCTGCCATTGGCTCTCTTGAGGCCACCCTTCAGGAGTTGGGATACGAATCTCTGACGCCTGGAGCGGGTATTGCGGCGGCGGCTAGGGTGTTTGCTCAATCATAAGAGTTGAATGTTGAAAGGTTGAATGTTGGAATGTTAAATATTGAAGCTTGAAATGTTCCTATTACTCTTATAACCTGCAACCTGCAACCTAAAAAAAGAGCGAGTCGCTCATTGACCCGCTCTTTTTTGTATGGGATAAATTGTGAATGAAAACAAATTATTGGAATTTGCCTGGGAGTTATGCCAACCCAAAGGCGTAAGCGCTTGGACATGATTCGTTTGCTCCTTGCGGATTTGTCCAGTCTTAGACGGTTTCCAGCCAGTCATAAATCCGCTCTAGCTGATCGAGCGTTACTAAACCGTACTGCCAGAGAATCATCGGCAAGGGGCCTGGGTCTTGTTCCCGATATCGTTGCGCCATTGCCAGCGAATCTGTGGGAATGGCTAACTCGTCTTGAAGAAAACGAAGGAATCGAGTATAAGTTGTAGGGTTCATATTTGCTTTCACCTCCTCTTGTCTGCTCTATTTTGGATTTAGAGGTCTGCGTCTTGAAAGTCTCGGTAGCCAGTCTTTCATCCGTCCACTGTTTGCCGATTCTGATTCTCTATATTGAGGGTGAGAACCTTAGCAACTTGTGTCCGAAATCACCAGCTATCGAAGATTTTCGTCAACTAAGTTTTTCTTCTACGCTTGTCGCCTTACGAAATTTCCGTACCAGAGGCACTGCCACTAGAACGTTTCCAGTTCGTAAGAGAGCTTATTGCGCTGCGCTGAACCGGTTAGAAAAAACCAGACGCGGCGGTCTTAAGCAGCGCTTGCTTAATTTATTAGCTACTCAAGCGCTTTTATTAAAGCCATCTGTAAAATGGCAGATTCAGAAACGAGCCTACGCTGTGCCTTAAACTTTCCCCACACCATAACGCCAATGGTAATCCGATTGGCATGACCAGCGTAAAACCCCACCTTCTCTGCTCCCCCTCTGGAACTGAAGCGCGAGTAGGCTTTTCTTTTCATAGTCAATAATACTTATATTATTGACCCTTGAAGTCTGCCTAAGGAAAGAGTAGCTCATTTTCTCTACAGAACTATAAGATGTGAATTAGTTTTTTTAATATTCTTAATAATAATTTAAGAAGTTGGTCGCACGGTAGGGGGTTTATTACCGTTGAGGAATTTAACGTTGACGCGATCGCCCACCTTCAAACCGAGTTCAGCAGCACGTCCCGCACGTAGTTCAATCACTTGGTCAATAATAATCGTGTTCTCAGGGCCATAGGAGGGACAGGGGTCGGCGGTACAGGGGGGAACATTCGCGGCGATCGCTTTGACTTGTCCTTCTCGCAGAAAAATCATATCGAGCGGAATTTTGGTGTTCTTCATCCAAAAGTTAACGGGTTGTGGCGGATCGAAGGGGAACAGCATCCCTCGGTTACCAGCCAGAGAGGTTCGGTACATCAACCCCATTTGCTGCTGCTGGTGCGTCCGTGCCACTTCGAGTAAAATCCGTTGAGCTTTAATCTCGGCTTGAGCAGAAATTGGTAACATTTGACCAGCGTTCGTGGGAGATGATGAGACGACAGGGGAAGCTAGAGGCTGTTTGCCTAAGAGTACCTCGCTTCCCTGTTCAGCGGGCACTGATGACGCACAACCCATGAGCAAAAGACTCAGTACTATTCCTGATAAACCCATTTGACACTTCATCAAAGTTTTCCCGCTCGATATCCGATCTGTTCGTTACAGGGTGTTCAAAAACAATCCTTGTAGGGAACACCATTAATATCTAAGCGATCGCTGGCCTGTTGATAAAGTTCCCTACTGAAAATAGCTGATTTTGAAAACGGGCGATTTCAAGAAAACCCAGCCCCCATTTCCTACACCCTAAGACTCCCGCAACACGTAACCGACGCCCCTTACTGTCTGAATCAAGCGCTTTTCGCCCTCATCTTCAATTTTGAGACGTAAATAGCGAATATAAACCTCAATGACATTCGACTCTCCCATAAAATCGTATCCCCAAACATTTTCGAGAATCTGTTCGCGGGTTAAGACCTCGCGGGGATGCATCATCAAATACTTGAGGAGTTCAAACTCTTTCATGGTCAGGTCAATTGCCCGTCCTCCGCGCATAGCACGACGGGTAGTCAGGTCTAAAACCAACTCCCCAAATCTTAGCTGCTCTGTCGCACTTGTTTTCGGCTCTAGATAGAGGCGCACCATCTGTAAAAAGGGTTCAGTGCGATAGGGTTTGAGGAAATAATCATCGGCTCCAGACTCTAAACACGCCACGCGATCATCAACAGTGTCACGAGCCATAAGCAACAGGATCGGTACGCGAGAGCCTGAACTTCTAATCTGAGTACACAATTTCAGTCCTGATTCGCCAGCAAGCGCTCGATCCACGACGACCATCGCCGGTTGCAGTTCACAGGCTTGATGCCAGCCACTAATCGCATCATGAGCAACAATAGTACAATATCCTGCTTCTTTCAAATCCAGGCTCAGTCGTTCAGCAAAAGCTTCGTCTGTTTCTACAACTAAGACACAGGGATTAGGATCGAGGATAGCAGAGTGCATAGGCAGAACTTGTACTTTCAACTTGGGTACTGTACCTAAGTTATCTCCCTTTTTGTCGCATGTCTTGGCGATCTGTTACAGGCGAGGTTTGCCTGACAGTTTACCACTAATTGGGACAGGTGAAGAGAGGGTCACAGATGAGAGTGTTGAGCAAAGAAACTTCATGCTGGAATTTTTAAGAATCCTTGGAGATGCAAGGGGGTTTATTCCTCACGGACACTGCTATCTCTGGAAAGCAGAGTTGATCTGGCTTCATATCGTCTCGGATTCTTTGACGGCGATCGCTTATTATGCAATTTCCTTCATGCTGGTCTATTTCGTCCATAAAAGACGAGATGTGCCCTTTGACTGGATTTTTCTAATGTTTGGCAGCTTCATCGTCGCCTGTGGTACGACCCATTTATTTGAAGTATGGACGCTTTGGCACCCGACTTACTGGCTATCGGGTTTGATCAAAGCCATTACCGCTTCGGTTTCATTAGCGACGGCTGTGCTGCTAGTTTTTTTAATTCCTCAGGCACTTATTCTCCCAAGCCCTGCCCAACTTGAGGTGATCAATGTTGCACTGAGAAACGAAATCACTCAGCGAAAGCTCTCAGAGGAAATGTTGCAACGAGCTAATGAACAGCTAGAAGTCCGGGTGGGAGAACGCACCGCAGAGTTAGCTTTAATTAATGAATCACTGCAAGCGGAGATAGAAACGCGCAAACGAACTGAGGAAGAACTCCAAAAATCTCTCAAAGACTTGTCAGATATCAAATTTGCTTTAGATCAATCGGCAATTGTAGCGATCACTGACGCCAGGGGAGTCATTACCTATGTTAATGATAAGTTTTGTGAGATCTCCCAGTATTCTAAAGAAGACCTGACAGGAAAAACCCATAAAATCATCAATTCGGGTTACCATCCAAAAGAATTCTTTAAAGACCTTTGGTCAACGATTTCGACGGGTAAAGTTTGGCAAGGGGAAATTAAGAACCGAGCCAAGGATGGCACCTATTACTGGGTTGATACAGCAATTGTTCCATTTTTGGATGAACAAGGAAAACCCTTTCAATATTTAGCGATTCGATTCAACATCACCGAGCGCAAGCAGTCAGAGGAGGAACTGCAAAAAAGCTATAACCTCTTACATTCAGTCATTGAAGGCACACCTGATGCTATTTTGGTCAAAGACCTCCAATGTCGCTACGTCATGATCAACTCGGCGGTTGCCAGAATCCAAGGGAAGCCTGAGTCAGAAATTCTGGGTAGAGATGATCGTGAGTTGTTTGGATGTGAGTTCGGGCTTCCCCTAATGGGAAATGACCGCCGCATCATGACGACGGGTAAAACTGAGCTCCTTGAGGAAGATGTACTAATAGGGGGCACTCTGCGGACGTATCTCTCCACAAAAAGCGTTTGGCGGGATGCCCAAGGACGTGTCATCGGTTTGATTGTGATTTCCAGGGACATCACCCATCGCAAACGAGCCGAGCAATCAATCCGAGAACTGAATCACAACCTGGAACGCCGTGTTGCTGAACGCACAGCCGAACTCGAAGCAACCAATCAGGAACTTGAGTCATTCTCTTATTCTGTTTCCCACGACCTCCGGGCACCGCTGCGGGGGATTGATGGCTTTAGCCAAGCCCTTTTAGACCGCTACGCCGACCAGTTAGATGATAAAGGCAAGCATTATCTCCAACGTATCCGTGTCGGTACGCAGCGCATGGGAGAACTGATTGATGATTTGCTTAAGTTGTCACGGGTGACCCGTAGTGAGATGCAGCGCACGCAAGTCGATTTGAGTGCCCTGGCAAGGGAGATTGCCACAGAACTCCAGCATACACAACCCGAACGGCAAATCGAGTGGGCGATCGCACCTGGACTGGTGGTCAGTGGAGATGCGAGGCTTTTGCGAATTGTGCTGGAGAATCTGCTGAACAATGCTTGGAAATTTACTTCATTGCAGGTACTAACACAGATTAAATTTGATTTCATCCCTCAGGAAGATGCTAAATCTGTCTATTTTGTGTGTGACAACGGTGCTGGTTTCGATATGGCTTACGTTAATAAACTATTCGCAGCCTTCCAGCGCTTACACAGCCAAACACAGTTCCCCGGTACTGGGATTGGACTAGCTACTGTCCAACGTATTATTCACCGACATGGAGGTCGAGTGTGGGCTGAAGGCGCGGTTGAACAAGGAGCCACATTCTACTTCACGTTGTAACCTAAAGACTGTTCTTTCCCTGTCCCTCAAGACTAAACTAGGACTTACGCACTGAAACGAAATCTCGTTGTTCTGGGTGTTGGCAAAGAAGCGGGAAGCCTTATTCTACCGTTGCGAATCTGGCTGAGTGCGTAAGTCCTATAAACTTACTCGGCAAAAGTTTTCCATCCGTTCGAGCGCTATCGGAGGGAGAGGCAAGAAGGGGGAAATTTGCAGGGGTGGGTTATTTCAGCCAAGCGGGTGTAATCATCTGACCCAAGGAAGTGCCCTTCTTTTGATAGAAGACAACCTGGACGATTAAAAGTTAACTTTTCTGACGTTTGAGCAAAACAGCTTATCCAACAAGTAGTCGTAGAGTAATGGGATTTGTCATAGCTGCTCCTCAACGAACTGCTGCCCATATAAGGAACTGATAATGAAGAGGCTATTGCGTGTTCTTCTCGTTGAAGACTCACTAGACGATGCAGAACTGCTAGTCATTGAACTAGAGAACAGCGGCTATCATCCCATATATAAGCGAGTGGATAGATCAACCTTACTCGCAGCCGCAACAGACAATCTGACGGACTCTGAGTTCGACGTAGAGGTGAAAACCTATACCAACACAGAACCGTGGTTTTTAACCCATGTCCAAAGCCTTGACATTGCGATTCAATACCTGGGTGGCGATGGTGTTTTGCGCACCGACAAAAGCGATCGCTATGATGTTGTTTTATTAGACCTCTCCCTCCCCGACTCAGTAGGATTGGATACCCTCAAAAAGTTTCAGCATCTTGCACCCGATCTCCCAGTTGTTGTACTGACGGGGGTAGACAATCGCTCACTAGCCTTAGAAGCTATGGCAGTCGGTGCGCAGGATTATCTCGTCAAAGGTCAAATTTCAGGGGAATTGCTAGAGCGTGCGATCCGTTATGCGATCGAGCGCAAAAAAGCTGAAGCACACCTGAGAAAAGCATTGGAACAGGAACGGGAACTCAACCAGCTCAAGCTGATTCACAGCGAAAAAATGGCGACATTGGGACAACTCGTTGCCAGTGTTGCCCACGAAATCAATAATCCTGTTAACTTTATCTTTGCCAACCTCACCCATGTTGATAACTACACGCGAGACATACTCGCTTTAATCGACCTTTACCAGCAGGGTTCTATCCACTGCGAGCCTGCAATCCCAGACAAAATTGAAGAGATTGACCTTGATTTTTTAAAGGAAGATTTGCCCAAAATTATAGGCTCCATGAAGATAGGAGCTGAACGCATTTATGAACTTGTGCTGACGTTACGGAACTTCTCCCGTCTAGATGCAGCCCAAATGCAACCCGCCAACATTCATGAGGGCATTGATAGCACTTTATTGATTTTGCAGGATCGTCTGAAGGAAAAGTTAGGGCGTCCGGCGATTCAAATAATTAAAGAATACGGCAACCTTCCCCTAGTTGAATGTTATGCCGGACAATTGAATCAGGTGTTTATGAACATTCTGAGCAATGCCATTGATGCGCTGTCTCAAGCTAGCTTGCAGAGAGCAAATAAAGCCAATAAAAACAGTTTTTTAACTATTATAATTCGTACTCAAATTTTAGAAAAAAATCAGGTAAAAATTAGTATTAAAGATAATGGATTGGGGATGAATGAATCTGTTAAAGCAAAATTGTTCCAGCCTTTTTTCACAACAAAAGAAGTGGGGCAAGGTACAGGTTTGGGATTATCTATCAGCTATCAAATTGTGGTAGAAAAGCACGGTGGGCAGCTGCAATGTATCTCAGCTTTAGAGCATGGGGCAGAGTTTATTATGGTGATTCCCATTAAGCAAAAGAGTCAGTCATAACGTCCGGCTACAGGCATCCTATTTGATTTTTGATAATTATTAACGAACCACAGAGGCACAGAGGAGACCGAGGGAGTTCATCAGGAAAGAAGGAGCCTCTCATAAATGATTGAGGCGTAATCTAGTCAAATCAATTTGAATTATATCCTCTAGGAAGATGCTGAATTGGCCTCTTTGTGTTCAACAAAAACATTGGTTTGAGATGGCTTAAGCAAACCCACTAGTCGGAGCTTTTGGGCGCTGACACTCAAAAGTTCGGTTCGTTGATTCCGGCATCGGATGCGCAACTGTACAGCGGGATTATTACCCGCTTGGGAGTCAAGTTGAGTTTGAACACAGGGTAGAACCAGGAGCAACCTTGTCCTTGAGGCTGTAAGCTGAAAGGAGGTTCTTTATTTGCTCTCAATAGGCTAAACAGGTGGCTCAAAAAAACGCTCTACTCCTAGTGGAAGATAATCCTGACGATGAAGAATTAACTTTGCTGGCTTTCGAGCGAAGCAGGATTACCAATGAGGTCGTGGTAGCCCATGACGGAGAAGAAGCGCTAGACTATTTATTCGGTACAGGAATGTACGCAGGTCGTGACCTGAGCATCATGCCAGCTCTAATCCTCTTAGATTTACAATTACCGAGAATAAATGGATTGGAAGTATTACAGCGACTGCGTGCTGACAACCGGACAAAATTGCTTCCCGTCGTTATTCTCACAACATCCAATGAGCAGCAAGACTTGATTAATAGCTACAGTTTTGGATGCAACAGCTACATTCGCAAACCTGTAGATTTTCAACAATTTATGACAGCCGTACAGCAATTGGGGATGTATTGGCTAATTTTGAACGAACTACCATCATTCTAAGGACTTTGCTCATAATGAATAGGCCACTGCGTGTTTTGATCGTTGAAGACTCGGAGGATGATGCCGAGCTGTTAGCGTATGAACTAGAGTGCAGGGGTTATGACTTCGTCTATGAACGAGTAGATACAGCAGCGGCGATGAACGCCGCACTCGATAAAGAAGCGTGGGATATCATCATCGCTGATTATACCTTGCCCAGTTTTAGTGCCCCAGCCGCATTGACTTTGTTGCAGGAAAGAGAGCTAGATTTACCCTTTATTATTGTGTCTGGCACGATTGGTGAGGATATAGCGGTTGCGGCGATGAAAGCGGGTGCCCATGATTACCTCATGAAAGGTAAATTGGCACGACTTGGCCCCACGATTGAGCGTGAGTTACGCGAGGCGAGTGAGCGACGCAAACGGCGTGAAGCGGAACAAACTGTGCGTCAAAATGAAGAACGATTTCGAGCATTGATTGAAAATGCCTTAGATATTATCACAGTGGTTGACTCTGATGGAATTATTAAGTATGAAAGCCCCTCTCTGGAAAAGGTTTTGGGTTACAAACCAGAGGAATTAGTCGGGAAAAATATTTTTGATTACATTCATTTTGAGGATAGGGCAACCCTCAGAAAAACGCTGAATCAGGTCGCCCAAAACCCAAGCCTGACTCTATCCATCGAGTTTCGTTTCCAGCATCAAGATAGATCTTGGCGAATTCTTGAAGCAGTAGGTAAATATTTTCTTGATCACAATCACGATATCTGTGTTGAAGGGTCTGGTGTAGCGAGACTTGAGAGTAGCGCCATCCCTACCAAACAGTCGAGCATTGTACTCAACTCCCGTGACATCACCGAGCGTAAGCGATCTGAAGAAATTCGCAATAATCTGTTAAGGGAAAAAGAACTAAGTGAAAGTAGATTCAACTTTGTTTCTATGATGTCTCACGAGTTCCGCAACCCGCTTACCCGAATCCGAGTGTCTAGCGAATTACTCAAGAATTTCAGAAACAGAACGACGGAGGAACAACAAGAACGCTGTCTCAATAATCTTGAATCTGCTGCCAGAGAGATGACGCAACTCTTAGAAGATATTTTGATAATTGCTAAAGCAGAAGTTGGGACATTAAAATTAGAGTTTAAACAATTTGATTTAGCAGAGTTTTGCTATAGCTTAGTAGAAGAAACGCAGGATTTAGCGGATAATAAACATACCCTGAATTTTGCGGCTAAAGGTGAATGTAGACAAGCTTGTATGGATGAAAATCTCCTGAAGCACATCCTCAATAATTTGTTATCGAATGCGATTAAATATTCACCCGAAGGCGGTGATATCTGGTTTGAAGTCACTTGCCAAAATGGAGAGGCTATCCTGCAAATTCAAGATCAGGGAGTCGGCATTTCACTAGATGATCAACCAAAACTGTTTGAGCCGTTTCATCGGGGGCGAAATGTCGCTAAGATTCCCGGTACAGGTCTAGGATTGTCCATTGTCAAACGGTTTGTGGACTTGCACGGCGGCAAGATTGCTATCAAAAGTGAGGTAGGAGTAGGCACCACGTTTACAGTTACACTGCCCTTAAATAGTCAGAACTCTATACAAGGACAGCGTGATGCAAGGGAGTGCCATGCCATCTAATGGGACAATCATGCTGAAAAGCCTAGTGCAAGAAGGCAGTTCGCGTAGCGTTCTCCTTCTTGAGTAGACAGGAGGCAGTTCGCGCAGCGTTCTCCGCAGGAGTAGGCAGAAGGCAAGAAAGTTTGTACAGTAAGCTTTTTAACCTTTTTCAACTGGATAGTTATTTAGGCCACGCTGCACTAGAGTTCTCTTTATGGCAAGGAGGGAATCGCTCTACTCCTGCCAGCACCCGATCGCAAAAGCTAATATCGGAGATATACCGCATTAGCGAGTTTTGATCGTAAAAAGGAAGTTGTATCAGTGACCCAATCTATCTCTAAATTGGTCGATAACCTGCCAACCAATAGCATGACAGTTTACATGCTGCGATCGCTAGATTTTATCGTCCCCGGTGAATGGCAAAACGTTGTGGGGTTTGAAAACACGATTCGTGCGGTTACGGGTGTTACGGATAGAGACTTAATTGGGGAAATTGGTGACAGGGCGATCGCACTTTACAATAACCCTTCTGAAGTTTATCAACAAACCTTATGGCTTTATCAAACCGTTGATCGGGCTGATAATGCGATCGGTGCAGCCGCACTTGCCAACAAAATTGGCGAAAAAATCAGCTTTTTAGGTTTCTTAAACCAGCTAACTCCCAAAGCGGACACCGTACAAACCATCGATCTGTGTCTGAAACTTGTTGTCGAGGCGATCGCCTTTTGTCGGCTGCATGGTATTCCTACAAGTATTGAGGCGTTTAGCTCATCTTTAGCTAACTATCATAATGAATCCGTAATCCGCATGGCTGCTCTGATTGCGGTTGATGGATTAATTCCCCTTGGCCCCAACTTTATCCTAAAAGCTCAATCTGTTCTTGGGCAATTAAATACCGCTCAATTAGAAGGAAATCCGACCTTTCAAAACCTCAGCAGCGCAATCCCTGGCGGCAGTACTGCTGGTAAATTGGGCTTTATTGGCGAAAATTTCGCCTCAGTTAAAGGCTGGATGAATAATTTTGTTATCTCTCGGAGCTTAACCCCCGATAAAGTAGTCGTACACTTGCAACAGTTTATGAACGTCGCTGATAGTAAGTTAGACTATGTAGCCGCATTTCTTGATATGTCAACTAACTACTATGAACACACGGGTACTCAGACTGTTGCCCGAAACCTAATTTTACGAGCAGCTCAAGAGACGAAGGGGAAAGGAAAGGGTAAAGAGAAAAAGAAGAAAGACAAAGACAAGGATAAAGAAAAGAAGAAGAAAAAAGATTAATTAATCTGTCTTAAATTTAATCAAGGCTGATAGCTACATTTTCTGATTATGAAAATATTAGACTGTGAGCAAATGAGTGTTTGCTCTTTTCTTTCTTTTTTGGAGGCTTCAACGTTAATATGGCTAGTGAAAAACAAAGCTTGACGATTTTTTTATTGGCTTTGAGCATCTTGACTGGAAGCCTCGTCTCTTTTTCCAAGTCTGTCGTTGCTGGCATGATTCTGGTAGATGACCGCTGCCGACCCAACTCAAGATTACCAGAGTCGGGCGGAGCCTTTGTCAATTATCAATCGGAGTTTAAAGCGAAGTTCCAAACCTATTGGTTTTCAGCAGCTCGCTATCAGGATGGGGCTTACATTCTTTGTCTTTCTAAACCCAATTTTAAAGAGCCTCAACCCTTGAAGGCGAGTCAACTGCAAAATCAATTCATTCGCAAAATCGTCAAAGCCCCTAACAGCAATACTGTTTTTGTGGTTACGGTAGCAGAAGGGAATGGCAGCCGTGTACCTTTGACAGAGTATCAGTTGAATCTAAGCAATCCTAACCAACCGAGTGTGACTCGGCTGCGGAAGAAATAGCGCTACTTGAATCTATATAGCAAAAGGCAGAAGGCTCTAGGGCAGTTCGCGCAGCGTTCTCCGCAGGAGTAGGCAGAAGGATTGTTACCGATACATCGTCGTTTCAGCTGTTAAATCTGCCCTAACTTTTATGGGGATAGCTATAAAAGTAGTGAAGTAAGGTGTATTATTTAACGCACCCTACAACAGACGTTCTAAAACACAACAAGGAGAAAGATATGATTAAAAATTGGTCACATTTTTTATTAGCTCTAGCTTTGTCCGCTTCTGCGATTACTGTAGGGCTACCCGCTCAAGCCGCACAAGTTTGCAAAGTCACCGACCCTACGGGTACTCCACTCAATGTTCGATCTCAACCAAATGGTCGAGTCATCAATAGTTTAAAAAATGGCAGAGAAGTCACTATTGAAGCCATAACCAATGATAGTAAAGGTCGTGCGTGGGCTAAGGTAGGTGGTTATGACAAGGGTAAATACAGGGCGTGGGGCTGGGTACTTCGAGAATTTATTAGCTGTTATGAGAGCTAAAATCTCCCAACTCGACGATTAGGCATCACGCTGGAGTGTTAATGAGGATAAGGCGATTTACACAAGAAGATAAGCGCGATCGCATTAAAAATCCGGAATTCGTAATGTGTCATGCGTAATGATGATGATGACCTGTCACAACGCAATCTCTGTACTCAAACACTCACTGCTAAAATGTTGGGTCGGAGATTCATGGCTCATTCATGTCTATTTGGGTTTGGTTATCAAGAGTAACGTTACTGAGTTTGGTGGGGACTGCTGCCCTTGCCGCTTTATTATTCTCAACGCCTGGTAAACACAACAGCGATCGCGCCAAGGCTACCGACGAAGCTAATCGCCTCCAAGCGGCGGCTATCACGCCAGAGGAAATGACAGTCCTCAATTTGTCGGCTCCTATGCCACCGCCGCCCATACCTCAATCCGATTTCCCGATGGAAGCTGGGGATGGCGAAAAGGTTCCAACGAAACCTGAGGATGCCAAAACAGCTTCTACGAAGCCTGAGAAGGACAAAGAAGCTTCAAAAAAGCCTAAGAATGGCGAAAAAACTTCAACAAAACTTGGAGATGACAAAGAAGCTTCCACGAAATTTAAGAAGGACAAAAACACTTCAACAAAGCCTAGGAATGGCAAAACAGCTTCAGCAAAGCCTAGGGGTACTCAGAAAATCCCTGCTCCTCCTTTCAATCTTCAGAAAAGCCTGATTACCTTGTCCCCTCTGTTTGCCACCCCTACCTCCTTAGGAATGGTAGCAATTGGTGCAGCTGAGGGAAATTATCGATTGGTCGTAAAAAACGGCGTCCTCTACGTGCAGCAGACGCCACTTTACTTCGGACATACCGATCCGGGAAACTTATCTTGGGGTGCTGTGGTGACCAATTTTGGCCCATGTAGTGACCAAGGGCGTAGTGGTGGGAATATAGCTTTGGCGGAGCAAATGTGCTTAGAGCGATCGCGCAATGCACTGCCTGTTCAGTTGGTAGATTTAAACGCCGTTGGGATTAATCCAATTGAGGATATCGAAGCCTTGCTCAACACGGCAGATTTATACAATCAGGCAAGCCCGATTCACTCCCGTTTCTTTCCTAAAGCCTTGGCGATCGCACGCCGGGGAGGGCTAAGCGGAATTGAAGCGATCGCTTGGGCAAGAACTGCCTCTTTCTACCTCAATTCCAATAATGAGCTAGATATAGAAAAGGGTATAAACCAAGCATCGGGGTTGTTAGGTATCTGTGCCCGAGAGAATCGTCCGGTAACGGAGTGGCAATGTGTCTATGGCGATCAGATGCGACGGGTTAAAGAGATTACCAACGTTTTAGACAAATATCGGCGTCTCGCCCGAAAGTAGAGTGATTGTGATACCAGCCTAAACCCAGCGACATTAGAATTAGGCCAATAGTGGGTAACCCATTCTGACCCCTTTCGCGATGATGTCAACCTGATTGTGTAACAGCAGGTAGCAGCAACGAAAGGGGTTGATCTGTTGGCGTGTAGAAGAGCAGAGGAGCGATCAACAACGCTTGTACTCCTTGGGCGATCGTCAAAAAACTTTCCCAGAATTGTTCCTGCTCACTTTGAGATGGGAATAGTAAGAGCAATGGTTATTTACGAACTTTTACACCACTGCTCACAACGCTGATAGAGGAAGAATTCTAGGGCGCTTGTCACCCCCTGAACTCCCAATGACCCTCAACCCATTTACGACCTATTCCTAAGAAGCCTGATTCCCAATGCCCAGGAATCCAAACTCTCTTAGGTGCATCCCGACGAATTTCATCCCGACGAATTTCGTTTCGACGAATTGCCTCACGAGCTTCCTGATGTTGGTCATACTGGCGGTGGTTATTATAGGCTTGAGCGAGAACCAAAGGTGCTTGCTTCACTAATGGGAGAGATGCCATTTCTCTAGCTGAGACGGGCTTGGCTATTAAGGATATCAATCCCAGTGGAAATATCAATGTGGCTATTGTAATCCTAGGATTCATACTCCATTCTCCTGAAAGTATTTACTGCCTTAATGATAGGAATCCTTCCTTGGAAGCATCAGGGAAGAAAGTCACAAATCCTGGCATGACTTTTTTCCTGCGATCGCCCCGGCTCGCCTTCGCCTCACCCGCCTCCTAAATCCTTTTTTTCCACCAAGCAGAATTTTATCTCAGGAGATTTCTTGGGTTGGAACTTTGGTTTAGCGGAGAAAAATTATCGATTGCTTGTAAAAATATAAAATAAACCTTAGAGAGTTGTCTGAGCAGATTGCGGAAGAGCTAAAAGCTTCGACAAAGACGTATGCATTCTGTTTGCATCCTAATCGTCCTGGCGCTCACTTACACTACGATCGCTTTGATGTTTTCGTTTTGCAAATTCAAGGCTATAAGAAGTGGCAAGTCCAGTTGAATCGTTGAAGAAAACCGTATTTGGAGTGCGTGTTAAAGCCAGGAGACTTGTTATATCTGCCAAGGGGACATTGGCATAAGGCTGTTGCCTCTAAAGAGCCGTCTTTACATTTAACCTTGGGAATTTCATTCAATAATTTTAATGATAGTCCTCTCAGAGAATCAACGTTCTCTCCAGTCCTACTAAGACTCACAAATAAATTACTTCAAAGATTTTAACTTTGAATGAGTGTTGCCGTCATGGGTTCAGCCTGAGAGAATTTCTCTCTATGGCAATTCTACCGATGTAGGTTTGGCAATGTGAGGTAAACCCCAACCTAACTTTTCGCGTAAAATTCGGAAAAACTCCGGGGGTTGCAAGCGAATGAATCGAGCTGAAAATTGCGATCGCTCCACCTTGACACTATCATCCGGTAACACGTAACACCCCGCATTACCATCTACTACCAAAATTAGCTGATTGGGCGCTGCCGGAAAAATCGTCACCGGTTCACTATCGGCAAATACCAATGCCCTAGACGCCAACGAGTGAGGACAAATCGGTACCAATTGCAGCACCGGCACCCCAGGCGTCACCACCGCTCCCCCTGCACTGAGCGCATAAGCCGTCGAGCCAGTCGGCGTGGAGAGAATCACACCATCTGCCGCAATATCTACCAATGCATGATGCCCAATTTGAATTTCAAAATGGCACATACAGGTCAACGGCTCCCGATGAAGTACCAGCTCATTCAAGCACAGCGCTTCCCACCAAATCGCTTCCTTGCGAACAACCTGAACCGCCAGCATCGTCCGCTCTTCAATCTCATACTCTCTTGTGAGTAACTTTTCCAAGACACGAGGCAACTCGTTCACATAAGCCTCAGTTAAGAAACCCATGTGACCGGTATTGATGGTGAGCAACGGGATACCATAGGGAGCTACCTGGCGAAACGCCGCTAAAACTGTACCATCTCCTCCCAATGCGATCGCAAAGGTCATCTTTTCATCAAAACCAGGAGGTGCCAATTTATCGATTGGTGTATGACAAATCGGCGAGTCAGGGCGTGAATAACCCAGAATTCCTCCGACTCCTGTCGTCATATAAACGTCCCAACCTGCCGCACTCAACTTGTCTTGCAACTCTACGGCAAGGCGACAAGCTACGGGTTTGAGATCGTTATAAATGATGCCTGCTTTGGGTATGCTCACCAGTCTGCGTAGGGGTCAAGTAAACTGAACTAGCGCTTTGGTGTGACCTTGAACAAGGACTTTCCCTGGCAATACTTACCAACGGTTCACTACAAGAGCGACTACGTAAAGAGGCACGGAGTAGAGAGAGTAACACTCATCCATCACTCCTATGCCTGTTTCAGGGAATGCCTTGAGGAAGGAATCCAGTATTTTTGCTTATCAACTTATTTTATCTTGATATATGATAATCGCCATTTCTCTGTCAAAACATCCTTTACTGAGTTTTAAAGGGAGTCTTTTTCTTCTTTTTCGCTTTGTCTTTCTCGAATTCGATCTCCTTGAGCTTTTTCATGATTCGGCTGAAGTAGTCTTGCATGTAAGCTTCTAAGGTTGTCGTTTCTTTGGGGTCTAGACCGAATACTTGGTAAACTTCATCCATTGGAGCATCCAGGGGTTTCCCGTTTGCCAACACTTCGGTAAAGGCTAAGCGATCAGATACATTCCAACCCCACTGAAAAAATCGCAGAATCTGGCGCACTGTCCGCAGTAAATTCAGGGGGAGTCGAGCAATTTTGGCTTCTTTCCCGGACGAGCGCTCACACAGGCGGATAATCTCATAAGCTCCCCAAGCTCTAGTCCCTACGACGGGAAAAGTTTTATTTTCCGTTTCTGGAACCTCAAGGGCGCGAACTGCAAATTTGGCAACGTCTTGAGTGTCCATATAAGCAATCGGAGAACTCTCCCCAGTAATCCAAACTGCCTGTTTGTCTAAAATCGGAATGGCGTACTGACCAATTAGCCCTTGCATAAAGCCACAAGGTCGCAAAATCGTGTATTTCAATCCCGATTCAGCCAAGAAAAGTTCCGTACACCGCTTGATTTCCATCAATGGCACATTCGGAAAATTTTGAGCATCTAAAATTGAGAAGAAAATAAAGCGTTCAACACCCGCCGCCGCTGCGGCTTGAATCAATGAAACTTGACCGTCCCAATCCACCTGCTTGATGGTGAGAGAGTCTGTCGCTCTCGATGTTGCCGCATCAATAACAGCTGTGACTCCTTCGAGGGCGGGCTTTAGGGTTTCGGGAGCGGTGAGATCCCCTTGTACAAGTTCGGCTCCCCATTCTTTGAGAAAGGCAGCTTTTCTGGGACTGCGTACCAAACATCGGACCTGATGGCCTTCGTCGAGTGCACGACGAACCACCTGTCTTCCCAGGGTGCCAGTTGCACCTACGACCAACAAGTTCATCAAGGAATTTTAGTAAAGAATCTTAAACTTTCTCAATAATCTTATCAGAAATCGGTGATCGATTCCATGTAAAAGTCACTCAAAGCACTCTAACCTTGCCAAAACTCTAGTTTCGCAGAAGGCCGATGGAGGGACAAAACCAAGCATTACTCTGGCTTGCCCTGCTCACCTCACATCGGCTCAAGCCTTAAGCTTCCTCCTCGCCTCCCTGGATTTTGAGCAGTAAAAAGCCCAATCCCAAACCAACCAAAATCAGGGTAAAAGACAATACTGCTGCGTTAAACATCTCACCGTTCATTCTTTTTAATCTCCTAATGGATTGGTAAAGTGTGTGTCAAAGGGCGATCGCCCCAAGGAGCAAAGGTATTTGCCAAGCCTGTGCTTAGCGATCGCCAAACAGTTGGAGCAGTCTGAAAGCTTACACCCTAATCAGTAAGCCTGCTCATGCCGCCTGGAACTAGATGCTCTCAAGCATCCAGACTCATTGGGTGTATTGTAGAACAGCGCGAGAGTCAATCTCCAGGAACAGGTGCTACCAATGGTTGTCGTGGCTCAGAATTGGAGGGGAAATCCAAAAATGAAGACCGAGAAAACTTTCTTTACAGAAAAAAACCGCTCACAGCCAGAGCGTCCTCACTTAGCGGTGACATTGGGAGACCCAGCGGGAATTGGCCCAGAGGTGATACTCAAGGCATTGGTCGATCCAGAAGTAACGAACGATTGTGAAATTACGGTCATAGGCAGTCGATCGCTTTTGCAAACCACTTACACCCAACTGCGGCAAACCCTGGAAAATAAAGAGACCTTGGTTGATCCAGAACGATTATCGATTCTCGATATTCCTTTAGAGGCAGCCCTTGAGCGTCAAATTACGGCAGGCGTTGGGACGGCGGCGAGTGGTGCGGCAAGTTTTGCCTATTTAGAAAGGGCGATCGCGGGTACCCTTGCAGGTGAGTTTGATGGTATCGTCACCGCCCCCATCGCCAAGTCATTATGGAAGGCTGCAGGACATGATTATCCGGGACAAACTGAAGTTCTGGCGAAGTATGCCGGAGTTGAGCGATTTGGGATGTTATTTGTGGCGCGATCGCCTCACACCGCTTGGTTACTTCGCACTCTTCTTGTGACCACACATATTCCCCTATGTCAAGTCCCAGATACCCTAACGCCGGACTTAATGAGCAAAAAACTGGACCTGCTCGTAGAGTGTTTACAGGTTGATTTTGGCGTCGAGACACCTCGGATTGCGATTTCTGGCTTAAATCCTCATAGTGGCGAACAAGGGCAGTTGGGTCGTGAAGAACAAGATTGGCTCATGCCTTGGCTAGAGCAAGAGCGTCAGTTACGCCCTAAACTGTGGCTTGACGGGCCAGTCCCACCCGATACGCTTTGGGTCAAGGCTGGGCAAGCATGGTATGGCTCTTCCATCCAAGACCCAAAATTTAAAATCCAAAATCTTCCAGATGCCTATCTGGCGCTTTACCATGACCAAGGCTTAATTCCTGTCAAACTCATGGCCTTTGACCGAGCTATCAACACCACCATTGGTCTACCTTTTGTGCGTACCTCTCCCGATCACGGCACGGCGTTTGATATTGCAGGTCAAGGTATTGCCAATGCCACAAGTATGAAAGCGGCTATTCAACTAGCCTCTGAACTTGTCAATCACCGTTTAAGGAAGGTTTAGAAAGCTGTCAGTAATGAGCCACAAGCATTGTAGCCGTGTTCATGGGAAAAATGGAACCGATACACTATCTAATTTGTCCAAGGAAAGCGTTACACCCCGCCTCGCTTTCCTCCCCGCCCATGTAACGTATGGACGAGGTATCCAGCGGGTCAATCCGATGAAAATTAAGCCTCTGATTTTTCTGACTATCGCTGTGCTGTTTAGCACTCTGCTCAATAGAGCGGCAACCGCCAAACCTCTAGAGCAATATGAGCAAGAAGTGAGTAATCAGCTTCAACACGCCATTAAAGCCGCAAAAGATGAGGGCTATCAGCTATCGTTCCCTACTAATGTGGCGAAATTGTCTCGCAAAGCCGAAGCACCAAAGACAGTATTGCTCTATCCGAATCGCGAGTATAGTTTCGTCGCTGTGTGCGATCGCAATTGCGATCAGATCAGACTGGCGATTAAAGACAGGGAAGGCAAAAGCATTATGGTCACACCCACGGCTGATCCTGTTGCTGTTGTAACCTTTAAGCCACCATCCGAGGACAGATATCAGATCACGGTAAAAATGGAAAAATGCTCATTACAGTCTTGTTATTTCGGATTGGGAATCTTTGCTAAGCGCTAGACGTGGGCGATGCGAGCCTGAGCAATTGCCTAGTCGCGTAGTAGACGCTCAAACGTAAGGCATTACCTCAAAGGATGGGTAAGCACCACAGCCCTAAAAATACAGATCACACAAGTCGTCTGCCGCCACTCACAATGACTTACATCCTGTTCAAGGGGCGTCTACAAGTTCCTTACGATCAGTCCAGTAGGAAGGTCACCGGGGATTTGGGTGGAAATAAGTAAAAAAAAACTGCCCCCCAAGCACGGAAGGAGGGCAAATTAGTAGTCCAAAAGCTTCCAACTAACAATGTACTAATCGGCTGTGAAAATTTTGTGAAATAGGCACAGAAGAAACGAACAATCTGAGAATTTCCTAAAAAAATGCCCTCCCGGATCTTCCAAGGGTGAGGGCATAAAAGCAGTAGTTTTGAGTCTATGAAATAAGTGTGAAGAATTTGTGAAAATACTATTTTTCCGTATGGTATTTTTATAATCGCTTGTTTCTCCCCTAAATCAAGGCTCACCGCTCTTAACAATTGACACTAAATTGCTCTCATTTCCATGCGGATGAGCTAGGTTCTAGCTAGACCAAAATTCGATTTATATCTGATAGAATTAAATTAGCCGAGTTTAGGAAGCTAGGTACTCATAAAACCAGGATTTTATAAAAACACATTTAAGAAAAGCGATTAACTGCAAATTATTGCAAGGTTACTCTGAAACTAAAGAGTTAATCAATTAAAGGGTTAATCGTGATTACTAAGAGAGGGGAATTTTATGAGTATTGAAACGAAGCCCAACAAAAATCTGTTTCCCGAGCCGCGCCACCAGGCAGCCGGATTCACTCAAGAAGAGATGCAAGATATTCAGCGATTCGCTGATGAACATGGCATTCAGGGCGCAGCAAGAATCAAACTGTTCATATTGCTCAGAGAGATTAGAGCAAACCGTGGTGTTGAAAGCCATCACGGCAACAGACAAAACCGTTGAGGCTAAGCTAACCCTCATCTAAATTGCAGATTCCAAGAGTAGGGAAGAGATTTCTTGTGGGATGGGCATCCTGCCCGTCCAAGTCATGCAAGTTAAATGCACAACAGCTTATCTGTGTGCCGCCACATCTTGGCGTTCTCTGGAAGTGTTATTTTGCCCAGTGCTTAGCTCTTGAAACCGCTTCGAGCCAGGTGGGAAAACACCCCTGTGCCTGGGTAACCCCTTCACCCGGCTGGAAAACGCGATCAATTTGACGATTTGACGTGAGTGCCGTGTAATCTTGCCAAAATCCCACCGCTAAACCAGCCGCAAAGGCTGCTCCTTGAGCTGAGGCATCCAGGACTTTTGGACGTTCTACAGGAATACCCAAGACATCTGCTTGAAACTGCATTAAGAAGTTATTCTGGCAGGCTCCTCCATCTACTTTTAACCGAGCAATTTCGATATTGGTATCCTGATTCATGGCCTGTACGACTTCTTTCACTTGGTATGCGATCGCCTCTAGTACCGATCGCACCATATGTTCCCGCTGCACCCCGCCCGTAATGCCAAAAAACGCACCTCTGGCATTCATATCCCAGTGGGGTGCACCTAATCCACTGAGCGCCGGGACAAAATAAACACCACCGTTATCCGCGACTCGCTGTGCCATCAGTTCCGTATCCGCCGCCGCCGTAATCACCTTAATCCCATCCCTCAACCACTGAATACAGGCTCCGGTTGTGAAGATGCTGCCTTCCAAGGCATAGCCGACTTTGTAATCCGAGGAATGGAGAGAATTTTCTCCGACTCCCTCCCCCTCAATCTCTGGCTGTGTCCAAGCGATAGTGGAGAGCAGTTGATTTTGCGAGCGCGGCAACTGTTCACCTGTATGAGCAATTAGAAAACATCCCGTTCCGTAGGTACACTTGAGCAAACCGGGGCGATTGCAACCATGAGCGAATAAGGCCGACTGCTGATCACCCAACATCGCGGTAATTGGTATCGCATCTCCCAACAACTCAGGCTGGGTGTAACCGAATAACCCCAAACTTGGCTGAATCTTCGGCATCAGATGCCCTGGAATACCAAAGAGTGCTAACAGCTTGCTATCCCATTGCTGCTCTTTTAGATTCATCAACATCGTGCGGCTGGCATTGCTGTGTTCTGTTGCATGAACTCGGCCTCCTGTCAAGTTCCAGAGAATCCAAGTATCAATGGTTCCAGCCAGGATGTTATCTAGGTCAATGGGGGGGTCTTGCTGTCGTTGAATATGCTCTAGTAGCCAAGCCAGCTTAGTGGCAGAAAAGTAGGCATCCAGGACTAAGCCGGTGCGATCGCAAATTTCAGCTGCATAACCCTGCTCAGCTAACTGATGGCATAGGGGTGCGGTGCGACGGTCTTGCCATACAATCGCATTATGCAAAGGTCGTCCTGTCGTTTTGTCCCATAACAAACAGGTTTCTCGCTGCACGCTGATCCCAATTGCCGCGACAGCAGAAGCTGCCACCCCCGCCTTCTGCAACACTGTCTGCATTGCCCACAAGGTATCTTCCCAAATGTCTCTGGGGTCATGTTCTAACCAACCGGGTTGCGGGTAATACTGAGTTAGTTCTTTATACGCTTGGCTAACAATTGCGCCTTCAGCATTGAATAGAATTGCCCGATTGCCTGTAGTACCGAGGTCGAGGGCGAGAATATAGGTAGGTGCGCGATCGGTCATGGCTTAGCTGGGGATTGTTAGTACCTATAGTACTGATAGTTTCCAGCCGCCGTGTTAGACCCCTCTGAAAAAGAGTCAACTTCTTTCGGTGGCAGACAGTATTCATCCGCTGTTGAGATAGCCGTTTCAACTTCAGGAACATCACAGGTAAGCTGCTCAGCCTCTAGTTTGCACTAGTGCTGTTGACAAAAATCTTGTGGGATGGGCATCTTGCCCGTCCCAACTATGTAATTTAAATGTGGAATAGCTTATCACCTTTGTCTCCCGGCTCGTGCTGGGGAATTTTGCGTGCGTTTTCTTTTTCTTTCTGTCTCAAACAAAAAAGGCTTAAGCTTTTATGCCTAAACCTTTTATCGCTTGAATCCAATCAGTGAGACCGATTGAGATTCGTTTAATTTCTACTTAGCCCTGCATAGCTTAGCAAGGCAAAGAAAGACTCACTAGGGCGAGAGCCATTGAGCTTAGTAGCGGCGAGAGAAGCTGTTATTTCCCCGGTTTCCACCACCAAACGACCCTCTGTCTTCACGAGGCTTGGCCTTATTAACTCTCAGGTCACGACCCATCCATTCAGCACCATCAAGTGCCTCAATGGCAGCCGTTTCTTCAGCCTCTGCTCCCATTTCCACAAAAGCAAAGCCGCGTACACGGCCTGTTTCACGGTCAGTGGGTAGCTGAACCCGCTTGACTGAACCATACTCTGCAAAAACACCATTCAGGTCTTCTTGCGTGACATCGTAAGACAAATTGCCTACATAAATTGACATAGGTTTTCTCCCAAATCTGAGGTGTGTAGAGATTTAGATTTCGGAGAGAAGCCTGCCAGGAGCAAAAGGAAAAAGCCTATTAATACTATCAACAAACACTGCCACCGAATTTATTCTCACTCATTAATATAGCACGGTAGTGATGAAAATGGCTTCGGTGTTACGGGAACAATATCTGCTCTAGAGGAAATACTTGAGCTATACATTACAATAAATCTTATTCCGAGAGCATTACAGCCCTAAATATTTTTTTACTTTCGGATGATACATCCAGGAATAGGCCATGCGGATGAGTTGACCTTCCAAAACTAAAGGTCGAAGGATGAGCTGACGTAAATTTGCCCACCCTTACAGACTTCGAGCGAACATTGACCTCTGGGTTGGTCAACTTCCGCCTTAACGAACGAGTACCCTCACCTGCCCACTGTCATTGGTATATCCAGAATTTGGGAAGCTGAAAGCGCTACTGGGGTCGAGAGTATCATCGAAGATCACTTCTACCCCGTCACCGATTGGGGCTGTGGATGGAGATTTCGTCACTCGACCCACATTTGTTTGGACAGGATACTCCCCTCCTTGGGAAGTTCCGCTAAAGAAGGTTTGGAAATCGCCGTTGATGGAGCGATTTTCCACTTGGCGCAGGGATTGACCCGACAGCGTCACTGAACTGGGCTCAGAACCAGTTGGTCTAGCTGACTGCGCGTTGGCTGCGGAGGCTAAGCCAGTAACTACAGCTGTGGTACCTAAAGCGAGAAGTATTTGACGAATCATGTTAACTTGCTCCGTGTATTTAATTGAATTTATTTAAAGTTATTAGTTTGAGGGGGTTGATATTAATAAAAACTTAAGCTCTCTGAGTAGAGAGACTTAGACGGTTAAGGCAGGTTATATCACTACGTATTATTCTACCAACGTTCTTGCGATCGCTGACCTAAAATTGGCGATCAGCTTTCTTCTTAAGGAGCGGCTACGTTAGCTTAACGGAACACGCTAGTGTCCAAGAGGGCTGTGACGTTGGCCTACTAGATTCTCCTTGGAACACAGAGTAGCGTTTAGGCAATCACTCTTCTTCTAAGAGGGGGTCAGCCTGTTTGCCCTCATCAAAGTATTTCCAAGCACATACCAGTAAACTAATAGCTTTACGGTAGTAAACCTATGTTCGGGAATTACGAATAATCCACTCGTCAGAACCGCATTGATGAGTTCTGTCTCTTGCAATACTCTATTTATCAGAAACAGGAATTCAGAACTGTATTCTCTGAAACCACAGCATCAACATTAGGAGGAAACAGCTATGGCACTGATTCGTTGGGAACCCTTCCGGGAAATTGACAGCCTACAGCGGGAAATGAACCGTTTGTTTGAAAGCTTATCACCGACTACTACCAGTAAGGAAAACCTTGGGGTCGCTTTTATTCCTCCTGCGGAAATCCAGGAAACTCCAGCAGCAATCCAGCTAAAACTGGAAGTTCCTGGTATGGAAGCGAAGGATTTGGATGTGCAAGTAACTGCCGAAGCCGTATCAATTAGCGGTGAACGGCAATCTGAGACGCAAACGGAGGAAAAAGGCGTCACCCGTACCGAATTTCGGTATGGTAACTTCCGGCGAGTCATTCCGTTACCGACTCCCATCCAAAATGACAAGGTTCAAGCTGAGTATAAGAATGGCATCTTAAGCCTGACTTTACCAAAATTTGAAGCCGAAAAAACAAAGGTTGTTAAAGTCAATCTCGGTTAATCTTCTCCTGGTTTTAACTCAGCTAACTATGTATCAGCTACTAAAAAGCGATCAGGAGTATGTCCCCGACGTAGAGGGCAGTAGGAAAAAACCTTTGACTTTCTAGTCTTGGCTGTGCTGCTAACTAGTCAGTTATTTCTGCCGCCCTGCACTAGAGTTTTACTCCCTCTCTCCATATTGGGAGAGAGGGAGTTCACATCTAATACCTCTATAGACTGACGAAAATGTAAATCATTTCAGATAACTTGGATACAAATAGAAGAAATTTGCAAAGACTTTTTGCTAATTCTCTTCAAGAGCCAATTTTGAAAGAACAAATTTTGAAAGAAAAGGACAATAAAGTTATGAGTACCGAAGATAGAGCAAAAGCCACTGGCAAAAATCTTGAAGGTAAAGCTCAAGAAGCACTAGGCAATATCACTGGCGATCCTAAAGATAGAGCTGAAGGGAAAGCCAAGCAAAGTGAAGCTGAAGCTAGCCATGCTAAAGAAGATATCAAAGACAAAATAAAGCAGGCGATCGACTAAGCTCTTTAAAAGTCAAAAGCCTAAGCATGACCAACATCCTGACGGCTGGCGGCATGTCAATTAAATACATAAAGGCTTAGTATCCTGACTGGTTACTAGCAAGGGTCTAGATAGCTTTATGGCTACCTAGACTTTTCGCATTCTCTTTAGTTTATTTGTCTACTAATAAGACTTCACTTAATTTACTTACGCTATTCTCACTCTGTTTTAATTGGCGAACACACCAACTGCTTAGCAGTTGGCGTAAGTCACAACTGTTTATCTTTTGTTTATGATCGCGATTGCATCATCCCTCTGCCAATGTGTATCTGAATCAAACGACGGAGTTTATGCGAGGGTTTAGACGGGTCAGGTTGACGCAACAAACCTGCTATATTTCTCAGGATTTGGATGGGCGTTACGATGAGCCCCCACGGAAATCCCCACCATCCCAAAAACAATGAAAATAAGGCATCTTTGATTTTCTCAGTTCGTCCACACTTGGGACAGCAAATCTGGGGCCTGCTGACCCAAGAAGTTAACACCAATGCAGACCAAACGCGGTGTGATGTATGTACATCAACAGGCCCTCGACCCCCGCAACGCGGACACATCCCTTGATGGACGCCTCTGACTTGCTCTTCTAAAACCTCTACTGGAATTTGATGAGCGGCAATGAGCGCATAGCCATTTTGTTGACAGCTCTCATTACAGAATCGATAGTTCTGATATCGAACGCCACCAAATAAGATATTTGTTCCGCAGTAGTCACATTTCGCCATGTGTTGGACACTCCATGAAACAGTTCCACTCTTTCCACCTATAGCTCTGGCGGCTCAGAGCGTATGCAGTTTTACAGGGTCGCCTAAAAAATTCGTCATTGGTAATTCGTAGTTAAGTTTCCCGATGACGGTTCAGACAGTAACATTTTCCCTAGGGATTGTATCTACGATTCATAATCATGGAACGTGGGGCATAGTCGCTGTATTAAAGGGCAAGAAAAAAATACGTTTTGGAAGCGCACCAACGACCTAGAATTTAATAACAAAATTGAATCGGTACGAGAGGGTACTTTATTTCCAGGAAATATTATTAGTTTTAATTCATAGGACTTGTATCTGAAACTAAAGCCCTCCTCATACGACGCAAGTTTATGAGAGATGCGTTGGTTACGAGAAGAGTTTACTAGTAACCGCTTTTATGAAACGTGCGATTGCCCAAGGGGCACCAGCGAAGCTGATCGCACTTAGGCCAACCGTGTTACCGAATTGTAACGGGTTTTTCATAACCCATGCGATCGCACTTAGGCCAGCCGTGGTGCTCCAGAGGCTGACAGCAGGGACAGTCAGTGATTAAGTTTTTTTAGGAAGGCTTGATAGCTGAAACAAACAATGATCATAACTGAAACTCCTCGACTCATCCTTAGGCGTTTAACCTGGAACGACCTAGATGATTTAGCGACTCTGTATGCCGATCCAGATGTGATGACCTTCCTAGGCGGTACACTGACATACGAAGCTACAAAGCAGCATCTTGATATGTAAGGCAACTAGCAGATATTCTCTGAAGGGAATCAGAGACCTCAATCTACCCTGATGCAGGAGGGCGGGGACATAGGGAGGGGGAGGCAAAGAGGAATTTTCTAGGCGTTGTGGTGTAAGCCGTTCACGAGCAATTACTTATGACTATCCCTGTTGAAGAATTCTTGCCCTATCCCCCTCTTCCTGAGCCTATCTCTAGCAACTAAGTAAAATTGATGATTGACATCTATCTAGCGAAAGAGATAAGACTTGGAAATCTAAGCAATCTCCTCTCTTTGCACAAAACTATTCATCATGTGGAAACCTTCTACCAATACGGGCACTCTGCTTCTTCTATCCAGTCTTCTGGCATTGGGTAGTGTTGGCTGCTCTGGCGAGTCCGCTGAAAATTCTCCCAGCCCTTCTACTAGTCCATCAGCCAGGCCTTCTACTAGTTCATCAGCTAGTCCTTCTGCTAGTTCATCAGCCAGCCCTTCTGCTAGTTCATCAGCTAGTTCACCAGCCAGTTCATCAGCTAGTTCACCAGCCAGTTCATCAGCCAGCCCGTCTGCTAACCTAACTTCAGTTCTTAAAACCCAGCATCCGCGTCCTCCAAAGGTAGCTGCGTCGCCTACGGTAACACCTTCTCCAAATTCCGACGCTTACGATCGCGCAATGGATATCGCTACCGGTGCGTCTACAATCAGCAAATCAGCTGTCTCCCGCGATGATTGGAAACTAGTGGTCAACTCCTGGCAACAGGCAATTAACTTATTAAAACAGGTACCAGCTTCTAGCCCTCAGCACGCAATCGCTCAAAAAAAGTTGCCTCAATATCAGCGTTTTCTGGGAGAAGCGAAGGAAAAAGCAGCTCCGCTGATGAAAAAAACTACGCAGGGTGATATCAATCCACAGTTTTTTTCCATTCCTATCAAAGGGAGAAGGGGCGGAACCCCCATCATTGAGGTTACTTTTAATGGCTTACGTACATTTGAAATGCTTTTTGATACAGGGGCTAATGTTACCTTAATTCCGCAACAAATTGCCTATTCATTACAATTAAAGCCTCAAGGTTTTACCCAGGTTACTGTTGCTGACGGTGCAGCTATTGTCGTCTCTAAAACTACTCTTAAATCCCTGGAAATCGACGGTCGAATCAAAAAAAATATGTCAGTGGTTGTCGCGCCTCCAGCAATGGAAGAAGGACTATTGGGTCAAGATTTTTATGAAGGCTATGATGTTTCCATTAAAGAAAATATCATCGAATTTCGCAAACACTGACGAAGATTATCGGTTGTCTCTTTATCTCCTATCTTTGACTGCAACTTAGTATTAGGATTGCCCTTTGAGTCCAATACAGTTTTTTGTAGGGTCACGATATATTGTGACCAAAATATAACAAAAGGCAAAAGGCGGAGGGCAGAAGGTTTATTACTGGTACGTCGTCGCAACAGCCGTTAGATCTGTCCTAACCTTTATGGCGACAGCTATAATTCGTAATTCGTAATTAATTAATTTTGGTCGCAAGCCCCTAACTTTATTTAGGTAAAACAAAATCAGGCGCAGCATCAATATCCAAGCCCCTAAATTTATTTATGGGGCATCAATTACGAATTACGAATTATCAATTACGAATTGGAGCGCAGCGACGTGACCCTACCGTGTAGTATATGCAACTGAGATTTTGTGTCTTTGTCAGTTGACAACTCTTTAGCTGAGGCCAGTCGAGGAATTCTCGTTATTATTGATGAGGTCTGTAAAGACGTGATTCAGCTGCCCCGTACTCGAATGGGCTCTAGTCACTACTTTATTGGAAGGGAAGAAGAATGATTTAATCGCACTAATAAGGGGAAATTCATTCATTTTAGGAAGACTTATAGCAATCTGCTGATTGCCCACGGCTAAAACTTGAAACCAGGTTGCCATTGTTGTCGGTAATTCTTTACTGAACCGCAGAGCCATTGTCGGAGTTGAGAGAGACTGAGCGTAGGCGGGGGACAAAAACGGTTGATACTGTTTGGCTTCTGGCGTCAGTTGTTTGACAAAGGCTAAACTGACACCTTTTAAGAGTTGCCGTAGCGGATCGGCTTCTTTACCGATATGCTCTTTGACGAGAGTGCTTCGAGCCAGAGCTTCGTTGAGATTGGCTCGGTCAGTGACACTCAAGTGAGTGCCACCGATCGCAGAAACAAGATACTTGGGGCCGCCTAACTGAGCAAAAGACCGTAACTGATGGTCGAGTGAAGGCGCGATCGCATCCTCTGTACTAGTCAAAATTAAGGTGGGGACAGTTACTTGAGTTAAACCCTTATTGCCAAACAAGCGTCCAGTCATGGGGTTGAGAGCCATCACTTGCACCACCCGCCGATCGCGTAGCTCGATGCGATCGCCCGGTAAATCAGTCGCAGCACACTGAAACCAGTCAGCGGGCGATCGTCCAATAGGACTACGGTTTTTACAAAACTGCCGTAGTTCTTTTAAGTTTAGCTCTCCCCCAGCCAAGGCTAAGGCCGTGTAGCCCCCTAAGGAGTGACCAATAACAGTGACTTGTTGAGTATTCAGTTTGCCCTGCCAAGGGCCATCCTCCTCCTGATTCAGTTTGGCAAACTCGTCTAGCACAAAGCTGACATCTTTGGGACGGTCAATAAATTCCGAGGCGGATAACAAATCGCCTGGGTTGCCACCCAGAGAGATACCATTAAGCCAGGTAAAGTTGCTGCCAGGATGCTCTATGGAAGCGACAGTGAACCCATAGGACGCTAAATGACGAGCAATATAGCTTAAAAAATTGCGATCGGAACCAAAGCCGTGGGAGAGAATGACCAGGGGGCCAGAAGTCTCCCGTGACCAGTAGAGGTCAACAGGAATTGTACGCTGTCGTTGTCGGTCTCGCAGGACTAGAGTTTCCTCCCGCACGTATTGGGAACCGAGGGCTGTTGGATCGAAGCTGGGGCGGAAGGTAGCGTCGTCTGTGACAGCCAGTTCTTGCTTGAGCATCGGACCAATCGCAAGGCTCTGCCAGTAGGAGGCGTTGAACTGAAGGGCAATAGAAAGCGCTTCTGTGGCATCTACCGTCACGTTCTTCTCTGGGTAAGCCCTTAAGAAACCAATTACAGAAAGACCATTCGCTTGCCTGGACGCCAAAAACAACGCTGCTTTGAGTTGGTCTACTCGGCTTTCGGGCAGAGCTAGACCAATTTTTTCGAGTAATCTTGCCCCATCGGAAGATCGAAGCAGGTCGTTGAGAAATTTCTCGGTCATGTTGGGATCAATTTGCAGGTGCCTAGTCAGTATCTGCCGCACCTGTGGAGTCAGCACCGCACCGTAGGGTTTGAGGACGGAGGGCAACTCGCCCGTCTCCGCAAAGGTTTCTAATTCATCGACCCCAACAGATTGCTCAAAAGGCCCTAAGCGCAGAGTGAGGCGTTCAGCGGCTCTTGCCGGTGTAGCGAAAGCCCAACTTAGAGCAATGCACAGGGAAAATAGAGTACTCTGTCCAATTGTCTTGATGGAACGTCCCGAACCGATCCATTTGCTGTGGTGAGAATGCCGAGATGCCCTGCCACCAGAGCTGTTGAGCTTAAACTTCATAATGAGTAATTTCACGCTGTGTGAGAGTAGCTATTTACTAATTTTGCTCAAAGCGACCCAATTAGGGCGTCAAGTGTTTCCCCTGCATTTTTAGCAATATATTATTTTTTGCAAGGTTGAGTCAGCGTTTCAGGACTAGAGGCGGCTTCAAGTTCACAAATCTCGACATAAATTGCCATGTTTCCAACAGGGATTGAGAGCTAAGTCTGGAATCCTACTGGCTCAATATGTTTTTATCTTAATCAGCTAATCTCTTTGCCACGGGCATCGCCTTGGGCTTGAGCGAGTTTCCCAAACAACTTTAGTGAAACTCGCCCAGGAGTAGATACAAATGCATTCCATGAAAGCGAATCTGGAACATCTTAAAAGCCCTACCCTGGCTCCTAAATCTTCTTGGGTGAAGGCGACGAGGGGCGTGAGACAGAAGTGCCAGGGTCTGTTTCGGGTGGATAATCGGGAGGAGGTTCCCCTTGCAACTGCTGACGCCCATTGCGAATCACCCGAAGCATATCAGTGAGTTGCTGCTCGATACTGGTGAGGACGGCATCGGCGTAGTCATCGGCACCGTTTTGAATATCCTCGCACTCAGCAAGAGCCATCAGGCGCATCTGCTCTAGTTCTTGTTGCGCTTGCAGGCGCATCCGCTCAATTTCAGCCAGAGTTTGTTCTTGGATGGCTTCACATTCTTGCTGCACTCGTTTGCGGATTTGGTTAGCTTCAAGTTCCGCCTGCTGAATAATGCCCATTTCATCCAAAATCTGGTCAGCCCGTCGCTCTGCTGTTTCCATGATTTCTTGGGCATATTCTTCCGCTTGCAGGAGAATTTCTTCTCGCTGACGGACAATTTTTTCCGCGTCTTCAAACGCAGCAGGCAAATTTTCCCGCACTAAATCTAGTTGAGCCAACAACACTTCTTCATCCACCACCGTGCGTCTGGTCAAGGGGATATGCCAGCTATCGACGATCAGGATCTCTTCCATTCGGTTGAGTTCCCGCTGGATATCTACACCTCTCGATCCATTCGAGGGTGGTTCACCTGAGTTGTTGGATTCGTCTCGGTCGGGGGGGTCGCTCCGGGATGGGTCTCGGTGTAACATCGGCAAATATCTAGCGCAACCTGCTGAGGAACAAGATGATTGACAGAGCCGCCAAATTTGGCAATCTCCTTCACTACGCTACTACTTAAGAAACTGTACTCGTTAGAGGTAGCGAGAAAAACGGTTTCAATCTCATCCCAGAGGGTTTGATTAGTATGAGCCATCTGGAGCTCTTTCTCAAAATCTGAAACGGCTCGTAGCCCCCGCAGTAGCACTTTAGCATTCCTCAGTCTCGCATATTCCACGGTCAAACCGTCGAAGCTGTCCACTTCTACATTAGACACGTGTGGTGTGCATCGGCGAATTTGCTCGATTCGCTCTTGTACGGTAAATAAAGGTGATTTATCAGGATTGCGCAGCACTGCAACAATCACATGGTCAAAGACCCTTGAGCCACGTTCGATAATGTCGAGGTGCCCTAAGGTAATCGGATCGAAACTGCCTGGGTAGATTGCAATCACTTGAAGAGTATCAAGAGAAGATACTGAGGCATTATACCGAGCGATCGCTGTTTATGATTAAGTGCAGTTAAGAGTGTCAATTTGACATCTTGCATCAGTTACAACAATCCACCAGGGAATAAATGATAGTGTGCCGTTAGCTACTTCAGTGCGAGCTGCTTTCAGCCGCAGCGCTAGTATCACGCCGACGCTCCTTACGTCGCTATCCTCGCCAACCCGCTGTATTTGTCGTAAGGAAGCAATGCTCTTACTCCAGCCGCTACGCTCGCCCCACGGACTACAATGCAGAAATATCTGGATTTTCCGGCTCAGTTTGTGGTCAAAAACATCTTCTATGGAAACTGCTATGACTCCAAGTCAATTCAATCGCAAAACTCTATATGAAGCAGATTACCTGCGCTGGATAGAAACGACTGTAGAAAAATTGCGGAGTCAGGACTATGCAGATGTGGACTGGGAGAATTTGATTGAGGAAATCGAGGACATGGGGAGGAGTGAACGGAGAAGTTTAGAGAGCAACTTGATTGTAGTCCTCCTTCACTTACTGAAATGGCAATACCAACCTGAGCGTAGAAGTGGCAGTTGGGAAGGTAGCATTATTGAGCATCGCAGGCGTATCAAGAAAGCATTGAAAGAATCTCCCAGCCTCAGGCCATATCTGGAGAGTATCTTTGCTGAGTGTTACATAGAAGCTGTCAAACAAGCAAAAGCTGAAACCGGTTTGCCATTAGAGACTTTCCCTGTGCAGTGTTCTTATGAGTTGGCAGAAGTAATAGATGATGAATTTTTACCTGAGCGAAGTATTCAGGAGGAAGGCTAATAGTTTAGTATTCGATTAGCTCTAGCGTATCGCAGGAACTTAGCTACAACTCTTGAACGATAACAAAGCTCAGCTCGCGCCCTATTCTTCCTTGTTGCTGACGTCATCAATGCGATCGCCGTCGGTAGTGCGCTTTGTGCGATCGCTAATTTAGTTCTCGTTCCGACTTCTCTGCATCTTGGTTGGTTAATCTACCAGCTCATCTAAG
>NZ_DATNPA010000487.1:0-7164 GCF_036703385.1 Allocoleopsis sp.
AAGTCCTCGATCAGAAAATTAGCTGGCTCTATCTAGACAAGGGTGAGTATCTCGATTTACCCACTGATGCCGATGGAATTATACGGAGTCGAGTTTTTCCTGGGTTGTGGTTAGCGGTTTCAGAGTTATTGGCTGGGAATATGCAGCGCGTATTGGCAGCTTTACAGGAGGGCGTGCAATCTCCTGAACATGCCGTATTTGTCCAGAAATTAGCCAGTAATTAATCAACCAACTGTGAAGAAGCTCAATTAATTTTATTAAGCCGTTATAGATACTAACTTCTTTAAGGAGAACAGCACGCATGAATACCGCAAAAATTACTACTGATGGCATATACCAAGTTGTTATTTTGCCCGAAGACTTTCAGCTTTCAGGTACAGAGGTCTATATCAAAAAAATTGGTAACGCCATTGTCCTCATTGCAAAAGATAACCCCTGGCAATCCCTCATCGATAGTCTAGATAATTTCTCCGATGACTTTATGACTACCAGAGAGCAGCCAGTCCTCGACACCAGAGAGAGCTTCTAAATGCGATACCTGCTTGATACAAATATCTGCATTTACCTCATCAAGCAAAAACCTCAAAAAGTGCTGGACAAATTTCAATCCCTCACCATTTTTGATGTTGGTATCTCTTCCATCACTGTTGCCGAACTCGAATATGGAGTCGCTAAAAGCCAACAGCAAGATAAAAATCGCACCGCTCTGCTGCAATTCCTGTTCCCTCTAGAAATTGTCGAATTCAATCAAGGCGCTGCGACGATTTACGGTACTATCAGAAGCGATCTAGAAAGTAGAGGACTCATCACTGGTGCAATGGATATGCTCATTGCCTCTCATGCTTTGAGTTTGGGAGTTACTCTTGTCACCAACAATGTCCGAGAGTTCTCTCGCATTCCTACACTCTCATTAGAAAACTGGGTTGAGTAGTTGTGAAGAAGTGCGATCGCTTTTACCATGTTTATTCTTTATTCTGAAATAACTAACGAAGTTATTGACTGATAGACTTACTGGCAAACTTTTGTAGAATGCGCTGGCTAGGATGTGCTGATAAACTGACCAACTTATTGACCAAAGCCACAGGGAAGAGTGCGGAGTCATACATATCACAATGTAATGCTTCAACGTTGGACAAAATAACCTGTAAATTGGGAAGATCCTCAATAGTTGGCTGTTTTTTCAGCTTACGCGCTGGAATTGAAACAACATACATTTGCCCATTCCGAGCTTTGAAGATGACTTTGTGACCATAGTTGCTAGTTGAAGCATATGGAAGTTTTGGATCACCTAGTCCGGGACGAATATAGCGATAAATGTAATCATCAGTTAGGATAAGCACCTTACCAGGCTCTAAATTCTGTTGAATCGATTGAGCATGATCTACAAATGCTCCACTTTTCTCCAGTCCAGCTAATATCCACTATAACAATCCACACATTACGGCTACTAACTATAGCTGAGATTTGCTGGACACTTGCAGAAATGGAAATGATAGAGATAATGCATGGTTAGCTGCGTGATCGCTCTCCCTGATCTCGGTAGGATAAACATAAGTTTACCCACTGCGGCTGTTAGGGTTAAAACACCTTCCTCGCACTGGACAATTCCCCCCTAGAAAATGGTGATCGCTTAAACCGTTACGAATTAGTAATTATTTGGTCACTGATTTAATCAGTTGGGAGGACTAAGCCCCAACACTCTCCGAAACCTACTCTGGCGTAGCCTTCTTTCTCACAGTATCCGCGAAGGATGACTTCATCTCCGTCAGCCAGGAAGGCTCGAACCTCACCTGTTGGTAGTCCGACAGGTGATGTACCCCGCTGGGTAATTTCCAGCAGGCATCCTTGTGAACCTTCCTGAACATTAGAAACTGTCCCACTGGCTAGCAAGTCTCCAGGGCGGAGATTACAACCATTACTGGTGTGATGGGTGAGCATCTGAGCGATTGTCCAGTACATCTGCTGGAAAGACCCCAGGCTCAAGCGGAACGGCTGCATCCCCGCATCACGCATCTGTTGCGATCGCAGCAGCACTTCAAGGGTGAGGTCGATACCACCTAAGCTGGTATCCTGTGGCGAGGAGAGATAAGGCAACGGCAGAGGGTCTCCTTCTGCACGTTGGAAAGCCGAACAGCGGAAGGGAGCTAAAGCCTCCAAGGTTACGACCCAAGGTGATATTGTAGTGGTGAAGCTCTTGGATAAGAAGGGGCCAAGAGGCTGATATTCCCAGGCTTGAATATCTCGTGCCGACCAGTCGTTGACTAAGCAAAGCCCGAAGATGTGTTCCTCAGCGTTTGCGATCGCAACAGGTTGCCCCAGCTCATTTCCGGCACCCACAAAGAACCCGACTTCTAACTCGTAGTCCAATAGTTGACAAGAGCCAAAACTAGGTGTTGCTTCTTCCGGACGCTTTCTCTGACCCTTGGGATGCTTGACTGGGGTGCTGCTGGGCACAATTGAGGAAGCACGTCCGTGATAGGCGATGGGTACGTATTTATAGTTGGGGAAGAGCGGATTATCGGGGCGAAACAACTTCCCAATATTAGTGGCGTGAAAAATTGAGGCGTAAAAGTCCGTGTAGTCACCAATGGTAGCAGGCAATAGGAGTTCAGCCTCGGGCATGGGGATGAGAATGCCCTCTTCTGGAGGAGGCGTTTCCCCATCAGTTCGCAGCAGTTCGCTCAAACGACGGCGTAATGCTGATGAAGCCTCACTCCCCATCGCCATCAATGGATTTAAGCTAGGTGCGGTACAGGCTTGTTGCAGTTCTTGGGAAAGTTCCTGAAGCAGTCCCGCTTCGCGACATCGGGTCAAATCTAAAATTTGGTCTCCGATCGCAACCCCAATTCGTGAGGGTTCAGCGTTACCCCGCCTGCGAAACACGCCAAACGGCAAGTTCTGAATGGGGAAATCGGTGTCTTTTTGATTCGCCGATTCTACCCAACTACGTAAATTCGGGTCATGGGTGGCATCAATGGATCGGTTCATAAGCGGATAGGGGGATGGGGAGATAAGGAGAACAAGGGTAGGCCTGAAGTATTGATTAGCCCAACAGGTTCAGATTCTTCAGGTCATGTATTGGTTCTTCAAAGGAACAGGAACCGAATGAGCGGAAGAACTGTTGTCGAGCCGTTTCGATTTCTAAAAAGTTAAGTTGATAATTACTCCAATCAATACCATCTTCTCTGTATTGGAACTTATTGATGGAGGATTCTTCAAGAATCGCTAAAGCCTCTTCTGGTGTTACTTTCTGCCAATAAACCAGTGCTGCCAAGATAGTAACATTCAGGAAGCCGTGCATTTTGCTGGAAGGGCTATCTGGCTCATATGTCAAGCGATATTCAGCTGGTAATGGGTGGTGCAGACCAGCAGTTGCTTTAAACGGAACTCTAGCTTCAGCAAACGCACAGATGCACTGACACAGTTGGGTCACACTGGGAAACGCCTCGGCGGTGAGACCTCCCGTTCGGACTTTAGCCGATGCATCGATTTTCTGCAAAACCGATACATATGCCTCCAAGCCTTTGTGAAGGGGAATTTCAAAAAATAAGTCAACTCCAGTCGGGAGGCACGGGAACACTCTCTCTATTTCTGTCGGTAGAAGCGGAGGAATTTCTAGGGCTGAGATAGCTATATTTGGATTATTGAGCGATCGCACCCTCTCGATCTCTGTTTCCATCTCTTGAGAGAGCAGAACACTGAGCGACCACTGACTTGTTTTACTCTCTTCTAATTGAGGCAGGAGTGCTTCAAACTCATCCAATCTGGATGCTGGCAACACAAAACGACCCAGCATCCAAGCGTAAGGAGCCATCTGAGCTTTAGCGTAATTCATCATCGCTTCCCTGATGCCGAGCTTTGCAGGAGGGAAAAGTCCGGCATAATCCACCACTGATGAGAGAAGCACTTTTACCGACGCAGGCACTGAGTTTCACCCCTTCAAATCTGCAATAATTCTTCATTGAAAAACAGCTATGCGATCGCACACTTTGCCCCTATACTAATTCTTTCCTGGTAAATACTTCAAAAACCTTTCTTAAGGTAGATATGAAACGGAGCATCGATGAATTCGGAGTGATGAACTCAGTAGTTTTTCACAGTTTAATATTTTAGACGGACAAAGGGTCTATTTTGCCAATCCTTCAGACATTGAGAACATTCTCACTCGCGTGACGGGGAGTAATATTTCGACTATTCTGGGGACGCTAGACGTAGATGGCTGGGCTTCTTGATTTTTGCTCAATCCCAATGGGATTATTTTTGGGTCAAATGCACAGCTAGATATCGCGGGTTCATTTTTGGCGAGTACAGCAGAGAGTGTAATATTTAGCAATGGGTTTGAATTCACAGCCAAAAACCCACAAGTCCCTCCCTTACTGACGCTTAGTGTTCCCCTTGGTGTGCAATATGGGTTGAATCAGCCCAAAGCAATTACAAATGCAGGAGATTTAGTAGCTGGGCAGAATTTAGTTTTATCAGGGGGCGTTAGGATTAGCGGGTGTTGACTGTAAGAGCAGGAGCAGGGAGTACTCTCGCCTCTTTGTGGTTTGTCAGTGACGAAGCAACCAGCTTACTGATGAGCCAATTCTACCAAGAACTAAGCAGAACACAGGACACAATAACCAAAGCCCTGCGACGCGCTCAAATGGCAGTTTTGCACCAACAAGACTTCTCTCATCCCTATTTCTGGTCAGCCTTTGTTCTAGTCGGTAACTGGTTGTGAGCTGAGCGCATCGCATCTACCAACGGGTTTTGACCACAACCCTATTCAGTTCACAAGCTATAAAATTTAAAATTTACCCCTTAAGGTAGATGTCAATTTGTTAGGGTAAACAATGACACACCTGCATGGAGAAATAGAAACGATGAAACGCCTCGTAGTATGTTGCGATGGCACATGGCAAAAGCTAACCAGTGCCTACCCGACGAACGTGGTTAAGATGGCTCAAGCGGTCAAGACAATCGCTGACGATGGAGTCCCCCAAATCGTATTTTACGAAGAGGGTATTGGCACAGGCGACGAGATGGACAAGCTGGGGGGCGGAGCCTTTGGCTGGGGAATTGATAAAAACATTCAGAATGCTTACCGATTCCTTTGTCTAAACTATAGCGAAGGTGACGAAATCTACCTATTTGGTTTTAGTCGTGGTGCCTACACGGCACGGAGTCTGGCTGGATTGATTTATTGCTCAGGCTTACTGTCACGCCAAAACATCCGCAAAACGCCTGAGGCTTATGAGCTATACCGCAATCGCAACATTAAGCCGGGGGATAAAAAAGCCATCAATTTTCGGCGGGATCATGGACGAAAGGATGGAAAGGAGCTTGACAGGTGCAAAGTCCCCATCACTCTACTGGGCTGTTGGGATACGGTTGGTGCATTGGGCGTACCCGATCAAATCCCTTTTTTACCCATAGACAACTGGATCAACGCCAAATATCAGTTTTACGATACCACTTTGAATCAGTGCATCCAGAATGCGCTACACGCTGTTGCCATTGACGAACAGCGCAAAGTTTTTAACGTAACCCCCATGAAGAAAAGCGAAAAGAATCCGAATCAATTCTTACGCCAAGTCTGGTTTCCAGGTACTCATGGCTGTATTGGGGGTGGCACCGAGGAGATACGAGGATTATCAGACGCGGCTTTGCAATGGATGATGGAACAAATCAAAGAACTCGGTCTTGGGCTTGACCTTGACCCCAACGCGATCGAGTACGGCCTTGAGCCTGACTATACTATCCCGTTTGACAACAAACTCCACGGTATTTACCAACTGACGGGGCGCATCATACGTGAAATCAGCGATATCTCTGATGACCTTCAAGAATTACACGACAGCGTGAAAGATCGTTGGCATTACGAATGTAAACCGACTTACCGACCGGAGAATCTTCAAACTTACAAGGCTGTACTCGATGCCTGGAAAGCTGTGGCACAGGCGACAGGAGCAAGTGGAACGAGCTCCTAGTAAGTACAGGCTATCGGCTAAAATCTCTAATCCAATGGCAGTGAAGTTGAAGCTTTGATTTCATTGAGAACGATACTCGTCCGAATCCTGTCTACGCCTGGGATGCGGGTGATTTTCTCAGACAGGAACTTTTCTAAGTGCTGGTGGTTGGCAACAACCACCTTTAACAAGTAATCAAATTCACCGCTAAGATGGTGACACTCTAGAACTTCTGGTAGTCCCTTGACGCGATCGCAGAATTGTCCAACGCAGTCCGGCTGATGGTGGGCAAGGGTAACCTGTGCAAAACAAAGCAGATCCAAACCCAGTGCTTCGCGATTGACCAACGTCACGTAGCGTCCGATCACTCCGCTTTCTTCTAGCTTTTTCAACCTTTTTTGTAACCCAGGCGCTGAGAGATTAACCCGACGTGCCAATTCAGCGCTACTCATGCGGCTGTTCTCTTGTAAGAGACACAAGAGCTGTCGGTCTATATCATCTAGGAGTGGCTCCGAGTTCCTAAGCGCTGGCTTCATCTTGGTGTTGTTCTTTAGCAACCTACCTCTCCAGCTGTATTTATTAGGGGTATTTTACGGATAGCTTAGTTAATTATACCTGCTAAATTAATTTTATTTGTTAAGAATTAATCCTTGAAGAAGTCTATAAAGAGTTTTTATAATCTTAGTAAGAGCTTTTAGTTCACAATCGAAACTCAAGTACACTCACCAGGCTTTAACTTGTAGGTCTCAGGAGTAGGGGCGTATTGCTATACGCCCCTATAGGAATCATTGCATATTTCCTCAAAGCCATTGGGTGAATTCCGCCGAAAGAGGGATGTTTCTAGGGGTCGATCGCCCTTTGAAGGCAGACTGGGTTAGCGTGTAAGAAGAGGCAGTACGGAAGAAGAGGCGTTGCTCCCCATCGGAACTTGTTGGGTAACGCAAGCAGAGACTTGGAATCAATCGATACTTCCTGATTTAATTCCCTGGATTTATCCATGAGGTCTCGCTTTTTCTTTTTTATGTTCTCTTTGTAAAGACTCATTACGGTTCGCAGGACACTGTTTGCTGTTCTACAGCCCTCTAACATCGAGTAGGAAGTCCGGCTGCTGGAGGAGTCACCTAAATTAAGGAGGAATTTAAATGAGCGACTTTTGCCCCATTAAAGGATTCGATCACCTCGAATTCTATGTTGGGAACGCTAAACAGGCAGC
>NZ_DATNPA010000488.1:0-2336 GCF_036703385.1 Allocoleopsis sp.
AAGCCCTAAGTCACCAAATTCATTTTCTCTTGTGAGGTGCGATAGTTTTGGAGAAAAATAGTGCGATCGCCTACAGCTTGACTCGAAGCTGATCGCAGCATTTTTGCACAATTGAATTAGCAGCAACAAAAGAGGTAATAAGCCCAAATGGTATAGTACAAAGCGCATCGTGCTAAGGGAAACCGACTATAGACCAATGTATATTCTTGAGTTCTCTCTTATTTGCTTCAAACATTAATATCGTTTAAAAATTTGACATAAATTCCATCAAATATAATTATCAAATTTAAAAATCATACTTCCATATTTTGCCATTTCATTTGTAATAAAAATACTCACTGATGTTAATATAATTTTGTTGCAACTTTATAACAAGTAAGGAGATACAGCCATGAAAATCCACATCGACATTGACCTAAAGCTCTCGAACGCTGAAGAACTCGACATCTTAGCTCGGTTCATCAAAAACTTCGACGCTATCCTGAAAGCGCTGGAAGCAGAGATGGAAAGCTACCGTCGGCGATTAGAGCAAGTTGAGGAGATGACTACCCGCTTTGAATCTGATCAAGAGGAGAATTAATTACTAAAAGAACTACCTAGTTTTGCCCTCAACTGGAGGAGGGCTTTTTTTCCTACACATCTTATTTGAAAAGCACTCTCTAACTAAAATCACCATGCCTTATGACAATATCTGCAAATATCTATCCGAGAAATATCCAGAACAGTTTGCTGCATGGTTATTGGGACAGCCTGCTGCACCCGTAGAAGTCTTAAAAACTGAGTTGAGTATTGAGCCAATTCGCGCCGATTTTGTCACCTTTTTACGCACCCAAGAGCGGATTTTACATCTGGAATTTCAAGTCGAGGTAGCCAGTACCCCTCCTCTACCACTGCGGATGTTGGACTACTGGGTGAGACTCTATCGCCGCTATCAGTTGCCCATCACACAAGTAATAGTGTTGCTGAGGGCAACCTCAACTCCTGTGCCAGAAGTATTTCAGGTGGAAAGCACGCAGCATTCTTATCAAATCCTGCGGATGTGGGAACAAGACCCAGTACCATTACTAGAAAATACTGCATTGCTACCACTAGCACCTTTATGTGCAGCCAAAGACTCAACACAGCTACTCAGTCGTATCGCCGAACAGGTGAGTAAGATAGAGACACCCACCCAACGACAAGAAATTTCGACCTGTACTCAGTTTCTGGCAGGTTTAAGGTTTGATAAAGACGTGATTCGCCAACTGTTTAGAGAGGGAATTATGCGAGAATCTGTAATTTACCAAGAAATCTTGCAAGAGGGACGAGAAGAAGGACGGGAAAAAGGACGAGAAGAAGGAAAGCAGGCAGAGGCGATCGCACTAATTATGCGCCTACTCCCACGCCGGATCGGTACAGTTGAACCAGAACTGCAAGAGCGCATTCGGGAACTATCCATCCCCCAACTAGAGGATTTGGCTGAGGCACTATTGGATTTCTCCTGTACCGCCGATTTAGAAGCTTGGTTGCAGACTGTCCAACCGATGCAGAATTTTTCGCCACCCATCACCTGAGATGATTTGCGTTAGCGTTAGCTGCGCGACAGCGCTTCGCACTATTTCTGCCCTCATGTGATGTTTGGCTGATGACTTCAGAACTCAACCCAACTTATGAATATCAAGTCGGGGGCAGTTTACCGCTTGACGCCCCCACCTATGTCGTGCGCCAAGCTGACTCTGAGCTCTACGAAGGATTGAAGGCAGGAGAATTCTGCTACGTCCTCAACTCTCGCCAGATGGGGAAATCTAGCTTGCGGGTACGCACCATGCAGCGCTTGCAAGCGGAAGGGTTTGCCTGTGCTGCCATTGATATTACCGCCATTGGCACCTGGGATATTACCCCAGAGCAATGGTATGCCGGAGTCATTGACAGCCTTGTCAGCTGTTTGGAACTCTATAATACTTTTGATTTAGAAGAATGGTGGCTGCGCCACAGCAGGCTATCTAATATTAAGCGATTCAATAAGTTTATTGAAGAGATTCTGCTGACAGCAATTCCTCAAAATATTATCATTTTTATCGATGAAATTGATAGCATTCTCAGCCTAAATTTCAAGGTAGATGATTTTTTTGCCTTAATTCGTGCCTGCTATAACAATCGCGCTGACAAGTCTGCCTACCGACGCCTAACCTTTGCCTTGTTTGGCGTGGCTACACCCTCCGATTTGATTCAAAACAGAAACCGTAGTACTCCTTTCAACATTGGTAGAGCGATCGAACTAACAGGCTTTCAGTGGCATGAAGCCCAACCTTTAGTTCAAGGTTTGGAAAGAAAAGTTAGTAAACCTGCGGCTGTAC
>NZ_DATNPA010000489.1:0-14447 GCF_036703385.1 Allocoleopsis sp.
TAATGAAGGCAGTAGGACAAGCGGGTGGCTTTGATGTCGAATTTCAAAGTTTACCCTTTGACGGGATTATCCCTGCTTTGCAGGCTAATACAGTAGATGCGGCGATTAGCTCTATTACGATTAATGCCGAGCGTAGCAAAAGCATCTCCATTTCCCGACCTTATTATAAAGCTGGATTAGCGATCGCCGTCAAAGCCAACAACACAGACATTACTTCTCTTGATAGCCTGAAAAACAAGAGCATCGCTGTGCAAATCGGCACCACGGGAGCCCAAGAGGCAAAAAAAGTTCCCGGTGCCCAAATTCGTACCTTTGATTCCGCACCCCTTGCCCTCCAGGAATTGCTCAATGGTAACGTGGACGCCGTCATCAATGATGCTCCTGTTACCCTCTACGCCTTCAAGAGCAATAATCTCAAAGGACTCAAAATTGTTGAGCAACTGCTTACCAAAGAATACTATGGCATCGCTACCTCAAAAAATTCTCGCCATCTCGCTGCCATCAACAAGGGTCTGACTACCATCCTGAATGATGGTACCTACGAACAAATCTACCAGAAGTGGTTTAATGCCACATCCCCACAACTACCAGAAGTGGTTGATTTTGGCGGCTCAACTAACCCCCTTCAAGCGTCCAGTGTGATTTTGAAGGCTCTACCCAACTTGTTGAAGGGCGCACTGGTGACTCTTGAATTGACCGCATTTTCCGTCTTCCTCGGAATGATTGGTGGTTCTCTCCTCGGCATTCTCCGCCTCTCACCCCTGAAGCCACTGCGCTGGGCCACGATCGCTTATATTGACTTCTTCCGAGGCACACCATTGCTGGTGCAGATTCTGATGATTTACTTTGGCATACCCGCTCTCATCCAAGGGTTGGGTCTGGAATTCAGCATGAATCGTTTGACAGCGGCTGTGATGGCACTAACACTGAATAGTGCGGCCTATCTTGCGGAGATTGTCCGGGCTGGTATCCAATCTATAGATATAGGGCAATCTGAAGCGGCACAATCCTTGGGGCTGGGGGCAGTACAGACTATGCGTTATGTCATCTTTCCCCAAGCCTTGCGGCGGATGCTGCCCCCCTTGGGAAATGAATTTATCACCCTGCTCAAAGATACTAGCTTGGTATCGGTGATTGGTTTTCAAGAACTATTGCAAGAGGGTCGGTTAACTATAGCCAATAACTATCGCGCTTTTGAAATCTATGCCGCTGTTGCCCTGATTTACTTAGTTCTAACTTTACTCTCGTCCCGATTTTTCAGCTTCTTAGAACGTTGGATGAATCCTGTCCATCGATCAACACAAATAAAGACCCAACAAACTACCAAATAGACAACTAATCAGCCTAACTCTTGTTCAAGGTTTGTAGGGGCACGACATGTCGTACCCCTACTGTGTACTATATACAAGCAAGAACTGCTAAATACCCTCTTTTAAGGTTTAACCTTTGACTTGTTGACTACAAATCGCTCGGTTCCTCGACCGACGTTCTAGGCTTGGTCAACAATTCTCTTTGCCTTGTCTTTGAGGTCTTCTTTCAGATGCATGGCTTGAGCTTGGTCTTGCTTGGCTTGACCTTCAGCTTTATCTTTTGGATCGCCCGTAATTTCACTAGCAGCTTCTTGAATTTTGCCTTCAATATTCTTAGCGGTAGCTTCAACGCGGTTTTCAATGCTCATTTTAGACTCCTGTAATTATCTAATCCTAAATCGGCTATAAAGATAGATAGTGTTAAAGAACTAGATACCATCTGATGGTAGTAGTTTCATTTTTTATTACACTGAGTAGAAGCCTAGTTCTTTTGAGCTATCTACTTGATACTTTTAGTATGAACAATCCCAAGCTAAGCGACCTCTTCCAGGAGTTAGATATCTGAGTTTATTGTTGGTCTATCGTTAGTTGTATGTTTTTTAGTACTAATTAATCACTAATGTAGCCATTAATCTCCAATTAATCACTAATGTAGCCATTAACCTCCAAAACGGGGGCAATTTTTGTCGCGATTCTTCTTTAACTCGTTAGCTAATTTCTAGCTCCAAGCGTTGCGATCGCAACTCACTCCAGCGTAAGCGGCTAGAAAAAGGCACCCAATTTTCTCAGATTGCATAAAATTTATCGGTACTAGTGAGAGCTATAGTAGCGAGGCTTTCTTGAGTTACATAATTTAACATTGACCTCAAGTCAGCCATCGGTCTGCCTATTGTGATCTAGGTCACGTTGAGAGAAGATCTGGGTCTCAATCCGGAAGTGTTCTCAGCCAGTGTGCCAGTGTGATGGATTGAGCTAGGGAAGAGCAGTACGATCACTTCTTCTTATAGCCAGACATGTTCCAATAAGAAGCAGCCGACGCACAAAACAACTTGAGTGCAGCAAGAGAGGGTTGTCATGCAAACTTTAAAAAGAGGGTTTGAGGAGCGCAATCTCATGACCAAGTTGGCGGAAAAACTGGAGCAAGAGTGGAGTTCGCGTCTATTGAGCGATTACCCAGACCTAAGCCCAACCACCCGCCAAAGCATTACACGTTGGTTAATCGGGGACAACCCAGAGCGGCTTGAAACCCTGATGCCCAACCAAGTGGAAATTGCTAAACAGGCGATGGACTATCGCTACCGCATTTTGCGGCAGCGTTACCTAGGCGTTGAACCCGAGCGGGCTGATCGCAATTTAACAACTCGTTTAGCTGGGTTGGTTACATTGCGTAACAAAATTCGCACTTGGGTGTCCCTGAGTCGTGATCGCCAACGGGCTGTTGTAGATGTTTTACAAGAAGTTATTCAAGAATTGTTAAACAGCGATCGCTATATCCAAAAACAAATTGCCTGGATTGCAGAGTGTACTGAAGACGTTCGCCTCCGAGATGCTCTATTGCTTACCAGCGTTGAGGAATATTGCCTGCGTCCAATTCGGAACCAACCGTTACTCGTTTATAGATTTGTTAACTTCTTAAGAAGGTCTCAACGAGGGGGTATGACCCATATCCCCGAAGGAGATAAAGTGCGATTAGTATCTGAGGAGGTGACCCCAGAGGATACAGATTCACCAGTCAGTCTGTTGGACAACCAAGCGATCGCGGAATATCAAGACGCTCAAGCTTGGGAAGAGCAACAAACGATGCGGCAGTCTGTACGCAGAGAATTTGAAGCTTACTTGACAGAAAATCTGGGTCCAGAGGCGGCACAATGGCTTCAGCTTTACCTCCAAGGTAAGTCTCAAGAGGCGATCGCGAAGGCGTTAAATAAGCCAGTGAAAGAAATCTACCGACTGCGGGAAAAAATCAGCTATCACGCAATTCGGGTTTTTTCCATTAAAGCGAAGCCGGAATTAGTCGGTAGCTGGCTAGAATCGTCTCTACAGGAGCATAACTTCGGGCTAACGCCGAAGCAATGGCAGGAATTCTTGGAAAGCTTAACACCAGAGCAACGCCAGTTACTGGAACAGCGCAAAGCTGGAAAATCGTTAGAAGCGATCGCGAAAGACTTAAACTTGAAAGTAAACCAGGTCATCGGCGAATGGAGTAAACTTTATTTGGCAGCTCAAGCTCTACGAAGCGCTTCCTAAACCGGGGGTAAGTGGTCAGGTAGCTCTTCAAGCGCAGTATTTACCCACAACTCTCTCCTCCAAAGAAAGCTCAGTAGGGCTAAAAGGTGGTTTTTCTGCCAATACCCTAACTGGAAATTCTTATTTTTGGCGCTCCTGGGGCATCTCAATCAGTCGCTACTCAGGTTGGAAAAATTCTTATGGTGCCCTCACCCAGCAACCCAGGCCAACTCAAAAGTCTCTCTTCCGAGACACCTTCTATTCAGGTGTCAGATAGTTTTGGTTTTCAGACTGACCAAATGTTTCGGCTGATTGATAGTATTTTGCCGTTTGAAGCTTGCCTCTACTATCAATTTCTGCCTGTTGGTTTAGAAGGAAAGTACCTGAGGCTAGCGATGGTAGCGCCTCAAGACTCGTCTGCCCTAGATTATGTCCGTCGCATCCTAGCCTACTTAAACTGTTCGCTCAAAACAGAACAGATTTCTCCTGAGGCTCATCAGTCGCTACTATCTGCTTACTTGAATCATACCCACCGCTCTGAATCCCTGCGTCAGCAAGTAGCCGAGGAGCAAAAGCAAGCGACCCAATCTGAATCCACGACTGAGATTGGTCATGAGGTTCAAGCACCGGAGAGTAAACCGGATGTTCACGCTGATCAGCAAGCGACTCTGATACAGCCATCCGATCCTTTGTTCAACCACAGCGACTCTTCTTCAAACTCAACTCGAACATCGGACTTAGCCATCGAAGTGCCGCAGGAAGCCTCGTCTGCTACGGCCCTCACATCGGTACGCAAACTATCGCTGTCCGATGAAGCCGTTCCGCCACTGGAAGTCAAAGCGATTCATCTGGCTCGCTCAATGGAATATATTGCTACCTTAGCCCCTCCACAGCTGTTACAAGAGTTGTTGGGGCGAGTACTCCTAGGTGGAATAGGTCGGCTTTATTTTGAGCGCCAATCGGAACAAGGTCGAATCCTGTGGAGCCAAGATGGTGTCTTGCAGTCGGTATTAGAAAACATAGCCTTGTCGGTATTTCAAGGTTTAATTATTGAACTCAAGCGTATCTTCAACATACCTTTACTGCCTGTAGTACAACCCAAGCAGGTAGAAATTGAACGACGTCATCAACAAGAATGCCTCTTGCTACGGTTGCGCGTGATGCCCGGTACCCACGGAGAAGAAGCAACCTTGCAGGTGTTGCGTGGAGTAGCGTTGAAATTCTACCAGCGCCAACAGATAGAAAAGCTGAGTCAGGATGCCCTCAGGCTAGCTCAACAGCTGCAACGAAAATTATACGAAATTCGCGATCGCTCTTATCGCTGTCCCCTGCCGCTAGATACGCTACCAGCCCTAAACCAGCAGTTACGGGGTTTAGATCAACAGCTCGAAGCGATCGCCCAATTGCAAATGTATCAAGACTCTGACCCCTGAAACGAAGGACAAGCCAACAGATAGGTCTACCTGTCCCTATTCAGAATTATTACTTATAAGCAAGAAAACAAAAAGACCCACTATAGCCAGCTTAGGTTCTCCTTGTGATTAGCTACCCTGCTTTAACAAGATCGCTGGTGTTTAGACTTCTTTCTCGGGGGATGGGTACATTACCCGTCCCGATTAGGCTTGCTGAGATGTACATCAGCTTATGAAGCTTAGCAAGTCTTACTCTTGAGCCGTCAACGCTGACTACTGGCGTTAACAATCAGAAAAATATAATCTCAAATAGATGACATTTTTTATCAATTAAGTTAGGTTGAGTTTAATAACTCAGATCTTGCTGCTGTATCCTCAACTGTCCGGAAAATAGATTTTCCGTTTCATCGCTCAAGTTCACTTGAGTGGACTTGCCTATTAACTCAAGCCCTCTTGACTAGGACTTTAGCGATTGCTGGGACTAAAGTCCCTAACCGAGTGAGTGGGCAGGTGCAAGCTCTCAGATAAACAAATTTAGGATGTAGGCGTGATTAAGTTAACAAAACAGGGGAAAGTATCACCGTTCTATCTAGAGGGGCGGTTCGTCGGTTTTGTCGGTGACGTTGGAGAAAAGCCCAAACGCATACGGGTAGCCACAGCGGAAGGAGAGCGCTATATCAAACTGCCCAAAGAGCTGCGCTACTCGATGCCTGAGGTTCTCCAACCCGGAGACTGGATAGAGATTTTTGGTGAACTGAAGCTTAAGTCCAAAACGGGTGAACTTAAACTGAAAGCGTATCACCTGAAAGTAAAGGCTCCTGTCATGAAGGGAGTGGGGACTGAGGAAAGAGGACAAGGGGACGCTGTTAAGGGTTCAACAAATCTCGGCGTCTCGCCGCATCTCCCCCTCTCCACGCCCTCTTCTTGCCAATCCCCAGTCAACAAATCTCCCGCTATTGCCACGCCTAAAGCCAAAGCCTGTGTAATGGTCTGCCAAAAATCCTCCTGCCGCAAGCGGGGTGCCGATGAAGTCTGTCAAGCGCTAACGGAGTCTTTACGCGATCGCGGACTAGAAGACCAAATCGCCATCAAAGGAACTGGCTGCATGAAGCAGTGTAAACAAGGGCCTTGTGTGATTTTTATGCCAGATAAGTCTCGTTACACCGGAATTGATCCTCAAGAAATCCCTACACTTGTGGAGAAGCATTTTCCAGCTAAACTAAAACCAGAAGAGAGTGAACCGGAATTGTCTTCCATCTCTTGATTTAAGACCGCATTAGAGAGGTAAAGTGCCGATGACGAATGTACCTCCGCCCGATCCAAACTCGTCTAGACTCGGTTTTGATGAGTTGATAGGTATTGTTATTGCCTTCGCTACGATCGGCACTATCCTTGCCGTAACACTGGGTCAACGAAACAAAGAATTCAACCTCAGCCGAATTCTCAATACCAACGCGAACAATGAGACGACAAGGCCAATAGGGGAACTACCCTCTGTCAAACAAACTCCCCTACCAACGGCGAGTCCAGAAGCAACGATCTTACCGAGACAAGAAGACATCACACCTTCCCCGTCTCCTTCACCGATTACACGGCTACCTGCTTCACCCGTCTCCACTCCACAAGCCGTACCCCAAGCCAAATCGGAGACAGTATCCGGCAGTATCCCCATGACGGTGCCACTAGCCCCAAAATCCGAAGCTTCTCCTGCACAGACACCCGTGACCACTGCAACCCCTATCAAGTTCACCGACGTTCCTCAAGACTTATGGGCTCGTCCTTACATTGAGGCGTTGGCGGCACGAGGCATTGTGAGTGGTTTTCCAGATGGCACTTTTAAACCGGGTGGTGCGATTACACGAGCAGAATTTGCTGCCTTATTACAGAAGGCGTTTGAACAACAGCCCAAGGTGGCAGCACCGAATTATAAGGATGTGTCGGCTAACCTTTGGGCATTGCCAGCCATTCAAGAATCTGTAAAAACGGGTTTTTTGCGAGGGTATCCTGAAAATATTTTTCGGCCCAATCAACCCATCTCAAAGGTACAAGTCATAGTGGCACTTGCTAGTGGTCTAGGTTTAAAGCCGACTACGGCCTCCCAAGCGGCATTCCAGACTTATCAGGATGCCAATCGAATCCCCAACTACGCCAAAGACCCGGTAAGTGCGGCTACGACAGCGGGGCTTGTGGTCAATTATCCGAATCCTAAGGTACTAAACCCTAATCGGAATGCCTCTCGTGCTGAGGTGGCTGCATTGGTTTACCAAGGGATGGTTGAATCGGGTAAGGTAGAGGCTATTCCTTCTAGTTACCGTGTTCAGCCGTGACCAAACCCTGACTAAATAATTCTCATGGGTCAATTTCCGGAGAATCTTCTGTCCATTTTTGGGCGAAGAAGGCGGCGATACGTTCTGGCTCAAACTCGTAAAAATCTTGTATGAATCCAGCCGTGGAATAAGCCTGAGTTCTATCAAGTAAAGACATCAAACCTTCCTGCACCACCTCAATCTGATGTAGCGTGGCCTCGTACTCGTCAGTGAGTGCTGTAAGAGTTGCTTGGATGCCATCTAAATTTAGCTCACGATGCAGTAGGTTAAACCTTGACAAACGTCGGCGGAGGGCTTTAAGAGTCTTTTCGTCTGGGACGTTATTAATTGATTTTTCTAGATAATCAGCCGCCGCTTGTAGGTCGCACATCTGGCAAGCTTGCCTAGCTTGAAGGCAAGCTACTTTACTATCGAGTACTTGTGAACGAAGGCTTTGTACCTCACCAGCCAGGTTGGCCAGTTGTTTATGAGCCTCAAAAGACAAAGGTGAAAACATTTGATAACATCCTCCTATCGTTTCTTGTGAAATAAAAGAGGGGTGGGTACAGTCCCATCCCTATTAGCATTAGCTTTAGCTATGACAGCTGAGAATAAAAACCATTAGACCCTACTCTCAGTCTGATTTAATTGTCTCCAACAGTGGCTGCTATTTAATGAATCAACTAGGTTGGAGAGTTTTCCGCACGAAGCAATCCTTCTTCAGTTATTTCCAGGTAAAAATCACAATTTTTGTAGGGGGAAAGGGAATCTCAATAGTTACGCCATGTTCTGGAACGGGTAATTTGTTTAGAATTTTGAAAATAATCAAGAGCAGACTGAAGCTTAACTGCATCAGTCTGCCTTTAACCGATAGGGGATAAATTTAAAATAGCAAGCTCTCGTTGACTGGAAGAGCAGAACAGGGTCTAAGTGATTAAAATCTGCTCTCCGGGATGAGGGAGAGCACCTAAGCTTCGTCTTTGCCCACTACTTGACCTTTGAGAGCGTTAAATTCGTTTCCTAGTTCTTTGCGCGTCTCTACTTTCAGGAGGTAGCGGTTGACAAACCATACGCTGTAGCCAATCCCCACTAATTCAAAAACAGGTGCTAATAGCGGAATATCATTGATGGCATCCAGAACCGCTAAGGTTACCTTAACGCTAATACCAGCCGTTAAAATCAGTCCTACAGTGAGCAGGGGTTTTTGGTAGCTCGAAAAGAAATCGCCTACATAATCGGGTAGTTTTGACAAAAATTCAGAAGCAATTTGCACCCACTCCTGCCACGGCTGCTCGGTTGATGGCGAAGGCGCAGGAGGTTTGACGATCGCACCCGGTTTGTCAACGTTTACGTCTACTTTCAGATCTTGTGTTTCAGCGGCTATAGTCTCTTCAGATTGTTGCATAGGTTCCATATTTCCTCCACCGTTATCTTAAGTACGACATTTTATCGTTTAGGCGAGGCATCTGGGTACAATGACAGGCTGACTAACTTTTGCTCATATTAACAAAAGTTATCCAAAGACTTGTTAAAGGACAGGATGCCTCTGTCAATAGTATCTGATATCCGGATCTCCCGATGAATCACTGTGAGACATCTGCTACAAGCCAGTCATGAATGAATCCAGAACGGAATCAGAGCATTTAGGGTTAATGTCTGGTATGGAATTTGGTGTCAGTCCTGTGTTTTTATCAATCGCGCATGGCTAAACTCTGCTCGTGGTATTCCATCACTTTGGCATAGTCTCCGAGAGCATAGCAGGCAGTTGTGAGACTGCTTAACACCTGTTTTTCTACCCTTGGGTCAGGGATTGAGCGTGCTACCCTTAAGCGTTGTTCATAGTACTTAATGGCTTGAGCGTAATTCCCTAGCGCGTCAAAGGCGACTCCTAAACTGCCGAGGGATTGTTCTTCTGCGCGGCGATCGCCCAGTTGCCGTGCTGCCATCAGCCTAGCTAGACCATACTGAATCGCTTGAGGATAATCGCCCAGAGCATTGCAAGCATAACTGAGATTTTTGAGAATCTGCCCTTCTAAGCGGCGATCGCCCAATTCCCGCACGATCGCAAGGCGCTGCTGATAATAGTGCATGGCTTGAGCATAATCACCCAGTGCATAGAAGACATTGCCAAGATTCCTGAGAATCTGCTCGGTGGATTGAGGGTCATTCAGAGTCTGTACGACACTCAAACTCTGCTGCTGGTAGGCGATCGCACTCGGTAAATCTCCCATTGCCTTATAAGCTAGTCCAAGATTATTCAAGGCCGCAACCTCTGCTGCCCGGTCTTGGAGATGCCGTATAATTGTCAAGCTTTGTTGACCCTGCTCAATGGCTTTGACGGGGTCATCCATGTGACGATAGCAATTGCCTAAAATTCCTAGTACCTGTCCCTCTAAATGCTGATCGCTAATTTCTCGTGCTACGCTCAAGCTTCTGGTGGCATACTCAATGGCTTGGGGAAAGTCTGCCAAGGAATAAACAGTGAGAGCCAAATAGCATAGGATTCGGCCTACTTTTCGTTGGTTTTTCAGCTCTGTATAAATTTTCAGAGCATTGTTGAAAGACTCGAGCGCTGTCTCCAACTGACCCATCTTTTGCTGCTCAATACCTTGTTCCAACAGCCGAGCTGCTTCACCAGCACAAGGTGTTGATATCGGCTCTAGCGTTTTGTCAGGGCTAGTGTTATCTGCTAAGGGAACCAGCATTTCGTACACCTTTCCTACTAGACGACTCTGCTGTTTGCCGTCATAGCACAGCAGCTGGTTTTCCATATTTATTGCCTCTTAAAATCTTCAGGTTTCAGGCGGTGTTCTCCATTAGCCTCTAAGAAGCCAATTTTAGTCTCAGCTTTAGATGGGCAAAACCCAACGGAACTCATGATGTCGTAGCGATTGGATAAGAGGTTACAGATGCTTTCGGTCAGTCAGAGCTAAGACATGGGAACTTTGGCTAAGTTTTTCCCTTGTACCTGGTAATGATTACTCTGCTTCAGTTAAAGCCTTTATCTATCTGGCCTGTTATCAAACTTAATCTAGGTTTTTCGACACCGACCTCCTAATCTAGGAGTCTTTTTTTTCCTAGATGCTTGGGGAGTCAGTCAGTGCCTATGAAATGCTATCAGTAATCACATATCTAAAATGACAATACAGAGCTACTTGTTTGAGGATTTGTCCTGATCCGTCAAAACTATAGCATCAGTCCAGCCCTTTCCGCCCGTCCCCCAGAAGCATATATTCCTCTGATTTGGAGAAGAGATAGGAATTTGGCGAGGCAGCTAATTGTCTCTAAACAGAGGTCACAAGGGGCTCACTGCCCTGTGCGATCGCTAAAGATGAAGCAGCTTGGGAACAGTAGACTTCGCAAGAATTATTGGGGCTTTCAATCAATTTGACTTTATAGAGTTGGGCACCCAGGTCGTGGATAGGTTGTTCTAACAACTGACGGATATAAATTGCAATATTTTCCGCTGTAGGAACAACTTGAGCAAAGTATGAAATATCTTTGTTGAGGAAAGTATGGTCAAAGGGTTCAACTACATAGTCTTCGATGACTTTGTGCAAAGCTCCTAGATCGACAATCATGCCAGTCCGTGGGTCAATTTCACCCTTGACTGTTACTTCTAGGTGGTAGTTATGTCCATGACCGTTTGGACGAGCGCATTTCCCATAAATTTCGCTGTTTTTTTCGTAGCTCAGGTCGGGATGAGCAAGTCGGTGAGCGGCGCTAAAGTGGGTACTGATTGTTAGATGTGCTTCCATACCGTTTCCTTGATAGTCAGCCCAAAGTTCTGGATGTTCAAATAGCTGAATACGCACGATTGGCAAGTGAGGAACCAATCGCTGCCAAATTATGCGTGCAATATTCTCGGTTGTCGGTAGGGTTTGTTGAAATTCTGACCAAATTTCGTTGAGGTAAGCATAGTCCAGTTGGCTAGTGACTTCCCGCTTAATCACCTTTTTGACTTCTGACAAGTTTTGCACCATGCCATACTTATCTAATTCACCAATCAGGGAGACAAACAGAACGTAATTATGTCCGTGTCCTGGGAACCGGGAGCCCAAACCAAATTGCTGAATATTTTCGGCTTCACTCAGCTCTGGCAACCAGTATCGGTGACTTGCTGAGAACTGAGCGCGACGGTTAATGATGCATTTCATTCGTTCGCTAATGAATCAGAATATGTAAAGTTCCGTAAACGGGAGCTGTTTCCAGGATAAACGAAATTTGGTCAGCAAAGACAATAAAGTGTGAGGTGCTAAGGATCAAGTGTAAAGTTTTTTCATCCTTTATAATTCATACTTTTTGAGCTAGGTCTCTGACGGCGTCTTGAGCTTCATACTGCAACCCTGTAGCAATTCTGAAGAGTTCCTGACCGACATGCAGGTAGTGATCATCGTAGTTGAGGGTAAAAAAGTTTAATTCTTCGATACCATCTCCGAGTTGATTCAGGCAGTAGTAAAGGCTTGCCGCCGCGCCAGCTACAGCCGGAGGATTGGGTTGAGAACGAAAGGTGAGCTGAGCTTGATTGAGATAGTGACGACACTGTTCGAGATAAGCCTGAAAATTCCCCATGAGTTCGTCATCAAAAGGGTCAGCGGCGAGTTCATCAACTTGGGTGTCTAAAGGTCTAAGGATGAGACCAATTAAGCGGGTAACCGGTTTATAGACCTGCTGCAACCAACGGCTGAGATGGAAATCGGCATCTTGTGAGGTTTGCCGATGATGCTGGTAGCTTTGTTGGGCATCAGCTGTCCGTTGTTGCCGATTCCGGTATTGAGTTGGAGACGGCAAGGAGCGCAGTTGTTCGTCGTAAGAGCGGCGGCGCGTTGGGTCATTCAGGACTTCGTAAGCCGCATTCACTTCTATGATTTTATCGCTGTCAGCGGTTCCGCTCTTGCTATCTGGGTGAAAGAGCTTGGCTAGACGCCGATAGGCTTGTTTAATCTCGGTTGGTGTGGCTTTAGGACTGATTTTCAGAGTGTCGTAGTGGTTAGATTCCGACATTGGTAGGCTTGTCAAGAAAAAGAGTGTAAAGGTTGAGGGTTAACACCTAGCAAGTTTTATAGGCTGCTCGTTGGTTCCAACATTCAAGGTAGCGCATTTATAGGGATTGCTCCCCCTGATTGCCATGTTCGACCTCAGTGGCTGATGTTCCAGACCGATTGCTCCATCTCATCGGATAGCATTCGCTATTTGGTGTTTCTCAACTGCTGAGTCAACTCATGGAGAGGAAACCAATTAAATTAAACTTGTCATCTTGTAGGCCGGGTTGAGGCACATAGGCGTAGCTTTCCAGCCGGGTAATCCAACAGGGCTCAATGTAGGATGAGTAAAGCGATCGCTCTACCCATCCTACAAAAAGTTAAAGTCTCTCTACTTAGCTCAAGAGATATAGAAAGCTAGGCGCATTGGCTAAAAGAGTTTTCCCAAGTTAAATATTTCTTTCAAACCGATGCTAGTTGGTCTATCAGCAAGTGCATAAATGCGATTTTGCTATTATAAAATAATATAATTACATCTATCTAAAGGATGATTTTAAGTTGATCAATGATTATTCTAGGTGATCGCTGTTTCTTCCCCCAGCAACTGCATAAGGGGTGTTGGCTCAAGAGATATAGACACACAGCATCAAATACAAGAGTTTCCCAACCGAGAAAGTAGATTCAACAGTGATAGATCTTTCCTCTCCCGCTAACTGCATAAGGGGTACTAACCCAAGAGATATAGACAGGCAGCGGAATCTATTCAAAAGATTTTCCAGTTAATGACGGCTCACTCTCCGCAGCATTTTGGTAAACTTCTGACCGCTAGTTGAAATTTAGGAGCAACGGACAATGACGATATATCTTGGAACTATTTTCACTGACAGCTTACAAGGCGGTTCGGGTAACGACTTCCTTGCTGGGTACGAGGGTAACGACACTTTGTACGGTGGTGCAGGATTTGACACCTTGATCGGTGGGGATGGAGCCGACTCTCTCGATGGCGGCAGTCCAGGTTCCTTGATTGACAACGATAACTATCTCGATGGTGGGAGCGGGGATGACATTTTAATAGGGAACGGCGGCGATGACATCATGGTAGGAGGTGATGGTGCCGATACCCTCATTGACTTCGGCGGCGGCACAAATGTTCTTGATGGCGGCGCTGGAAGTGACTATCTACAGGGTGGTAATAACAATGACTTCCTACAAGGCGGTACAGGTGACGATACTCTATATGGCTATTTAGGATTTGACACCTTGATCGGTGGGGCTGGAGCCGACTACCTAGATGGCTACGTAGTAGGTTCCTACCAGGACACTGGCGATAACTATCTCGATGGCGGCGCTGGAGAGGACACTCTGGTAGGAGGTTATGCCAATGACATCCTGATCGGAGGCGATGACAACGACCTGATGTCTGATACCGGTGGTAATAATCTTCTCGATGGTGGTAATGGCACTGACTACATCGCAGGCGGTGTGGTAGGCAGCGACACCATCTATGGTGGCTTTGGTGCTGACACTCTGCTGGGTTTTGCTGGGGACGACATTATTTGGGGTGGTTCCTCGACGTTCTTCGACGCTAGTGATAACTATTTCGACGGCGGTGATGGGAGTGATACCCTAATCGGTGGCTCTGGCGACGAAGACATGTTTGGTGGCCTTGGAGGAGACCTGATACTCGGACAGGGTGGAAGCGACTATATCTTTACCGGTACTTCAGCATTTGAGTATGACTTCAGTAATAACTACGTTGAAGCTGGTTCTGGGGACGATACCGTGATCGGCGGTTTTGGTGACGACACTATCTTTGGCAATGAAGGTGACGATATTGTCTCTGACATCGGTGGTAATAATTACCTGGATGGCGACTCTGGAAACGATCTCGTCGCGGGTGGTAGCGGTAACGACATCATGTACGGTGGCTTTGGCGCTGACCTGGTGTTGGGTTATGGTGGAGACGACACCATCTATGGCGGCTCCCAAACTAACTTTGGCTTCAATTATGATACTCTCGACGGTGGCAGTGGAGATGACGATCTGATAGGTGGTTATGGTGACGACATCATCCTTGGCGGTACTGGTAACGATTTCCTGGCTGGCATAGGAGGCTATGACACGCTTATCGGTGGAGCAGGAGCTGATGATTTCTTCATTGGTGGTGCTGGAGAAGTCGATTACCTGGGAGCTGGCTACGGTACTATTACA
>NZ_DATNPA010000490.1:0-4177 GCF_036703385.1 Allocoleopsis sp.
GCGAGTTACACTTCCGCGAGGAAGATGTGATGGAGATTGACCATAAAATCCCGAAATCGAAAGGTGGAAAGGATAAATACGACAATTGGCAGCTCCTTCACAGACATTGCCACGATATAAAGACAGCTACAGACATAGCGAAAGCTAAATCGGAAGAGATGGAAATAACCGAAAGGTTTGAACGTGCCAAAGAGATTGCAAGAGCATACTCAAATAACACTAATCCAAATCTAAATGACTTTGTAGATGTCTCAGGTAACCAATCTGGCTGTAACAGTGCCGAGCCTAAGCCCCCCAGAAAGCTAGAAATGGTTGAAGGGAAATGGGTAATGAGGTGTGTTTGACAGTACACCAAATTATTGAGGAGCCGTGTGAAGGGAAACTTTCAAGCACGGTTTTGGAGAGCAGCGGCTCTCATGAGGGAGTCGCTGACTTTAATTGGCATTGGTGAGCTTCACCGTTTGGTCAAGACTGGTTCTATAACTGTGCAGCTAACTGTGCAGCTCGCTCCTAGGAACAAACGATGTCGTGGATGGAATTGAGCCTCGATACAACGCATGAGGCGGTTGATTGGGTCTGTACGCTGTTGGCTGAGATTAAGGATATTGATGATGTTCGGATTACGGAATACTCTGGCTCAAACCTATCCCAGCCTTGTGAGCGGGATGTAGCACAACCCAGTTGGACGTTTACAATTCGCTTCTATTTAAACCACCAGAAATGTTCCCGCGAACATGTGGAAAAAATCGTTAATTTGCTGCTACCCCTGAACCGCACAGGACTCGCGACTGAACTTCAAGTGAGAGTGGTGGATGATAAACCTACACAGGACGAAGAACTCAACCCCTTCATCCATCGGATCGGACAACGGTTCGTTGTACTCGCTCCCGATGCACTTTATCAATCTGAGACCGCCAACGACATACCCTTAAGATTGAAGACAACCCTCTCCTTTGGCAGTGGTCTACATCCAGCCACCATGCTGAGCCTGCGACTGATTGAGCGGTACATTGTCCCCAGCATGAATGTCCTCGACCTTGGATCGGGTTCAGGCATTCTGAGTATCGGAATGGCAAAGCTTGGGGCGACAGTCTTAGCCTTAGATAATGATAGTACTGCGGTGCAAGCCACTCAGGATTCTGTATATCGGAATGGCGTAGAGCAGCAGGTAACGGTTATGGAAGGGAGCCTCGGAGGTGGAAGTGAATTGGGGCATTGGATGGGCGGAGATACTAGCGAGATTGTGCCCAAAGTCGAGGCAACACAAAGGTTTGATGTGATTGTTGCCAATATCCTGGCGCGGGTACATATTGCCCTTGCTGATGACTTTCATCGTGCGTTGCGTCGGACTACTGCCTATCCGGGACTCCTGATTACAGCCGGTTTTACTACGGATTATGAACAAGAGATTACCTCCTCGTTAACAGAGGCAGGATTTGAAACCATCGATTGTGAACGATTCAATGAGTGGGTTGCTCTTGCCCATCGCCTTGCCTAATGCGATCGCGATTAATCCAATACCCTATTAAAGATTAGGGAGGGGCACGACATGTCATGCCCCTAACCCTGTAGTCTACTTTTGCAATGCGACTTAGAACGAATGGCACTGACTTAAGAGATCTCATACCTCACCAACCAACCCTTGTGTACCGGAGATGAGAGTGAGGAGGGGGTTTGGGGGGAACCCCCTCAATCTTGGTTTTTCCAAGAAACGATCACTTGTCGCTTCAGTCAGTGCCATTCGAGTTAGAACAGTGGTCGATTGGTGGGTGATTGGTAGTAAACTTTAGAACCTTGATCGGAGACAAAATGACAAGCCCAGTAAGAGCGTACAAAGCTCTTCCAAATTGGCTCATCAGACTTGCGATAAAGATCGCCCAACAAAGGTTTAATCGCCTCTGTTGCGGTCTTTAAGTGGTAGTGCGGCATGTTCAAAAAGATGTGATGAGCCACATGGGTACCAATGTCATGATGGATGGGATTGATAAAGCCGTAGTCGCGATCAATCGTAGATAATGCACCTTTGAGGAAATACCAATCATCCCCGCGATACCAAGGGATATCAGGTTCTGTGTGATGCAGGAAGGTGACCAGAGCCAGCCATATCACAAATATCAGATAGGGAACGAAGTAGTACTTGAATAAAAATAGCCAACCAAACTGATAGGTTAGCCCGCCTAAGAAACCGACCATCAGCACACAGAGGGCAGTACTGGTCAACACGTCCCACTTTTCAGAGGGACGGAAGAGGGGACTGCTGGGGAGAAAGTGGGAACCTTCCCGATCCGGCGATCGCTTGAATAGATAGATCGGGTAACCGAGCAATGGCAAATAGAAGCGGATCAGCTTTTCATACCAGGGCATCTGCTCGTACTTGGTCTGGGAAACCGGATACCAGCTTTCATCGGTATCCAGGTTGCCCGTGTTGGCATGATGAGTTCTGTGGCTAATCCGCCAACCGTGGTAGGGGACAAGAATGGGGATATGGCAAAGGTGTCCAATGAAGCTATTCAGCCATTTGAGCTTAGAGAAGGAGCCATGTCCGCAATCGTGCCCAACCACAAACAAGGCCCAAAACATGGTTCCTTGCATTAACCAGAAAATTGGATAAAACAGCCAGGAATCCAGGCTATAGGCGATCGCATAGAGCCCCGCGATAATCCCAATATCTAGAAAGAAGTAACTCAGAGATTTCCAGACTGAGGGTTCAAAACAGTAGGCGGGAATGGCTGCCTTTAGATCTTGAAGAGTAAAGGGTAGCTCTGTTGTACGGGTGGACGAGGCTGGACTCGTCGCCTGATTGAGAACAGTGTTTGATTGCACTAACTTTCCGATTTGACCTGACTTGAAAACCCACATTCCGTCTTTTACAGACCACACTCAGCTATTCAAAGCCAGAACTTTGACCCAGCAACGGTTAACATGATTGAGTTCGCATAAACGACCCGTTCGCAATTCTCATCCAAGCTGGCTTGTTGAATGCATGTTTTGGGAAAATCAGTGCGACCTCCATTGCTTGATGAAAAAATCGAGTGTCCCAGTTAGAAGTGCGAAATGCGGGTGAGAAACCGGATTCATTCTACCCTCTTATGAGTGGATTTGTTAAGATAAGTTTCAAAATCGCGGATTAATAAGGATTGTGAGTAGCTATCATCACACCAACCCTCCTAACGTCGCTACTGCTGATGCGATCGCTACGCACAGAGCAGGTATCCCTTGGGAATTGCCGTTGCTGGGGATGGTTTACCCTGAGTGACAATGGTCAAATTTCTACCCATCCTACACAGCTCAGATGAATGAATCCCTAGATGCCCGGCAGTATGCCCCCGCGACACAACGTAATCGAGAGGTCATTTTGGATGTGCTTTTACAAGTTCTTCCACCCACCGGCACCGTGTTAGAAGTCTCCAGTGGCACAGGAGAACATGCTGTCTTTTTTGCACCCCGACTCATCCGGCACAAGTGGATTCCATCTGACCCCAACCCAATAGCAAGAGCGAGTATTGCAGCATGGCGGGAATATTGCCCTGCGGATAATTTGTATCCCCCGATCGCGTTGGATGTTTGCGATCCGGTTTGGGCGATCGAAGGGGATGAACTGCCAGAACCGTTGCAGGATGTAGATTTGAAGTACGCTCCGATTGTTGCGATCGTCAACATTAACATGATTCACATTGCCCCTTGGTCAGCCTGTTTAGGATTAATAGCAGGGGCAGGGCGGATTCTTCCTCCGGGTGGCATTTTGTATCTATACGGCCCCTTCAAACAAGGTGGCAGGCATACAGCATCCAGCAATGCGGCTTTTGATGAGAGTCTTCAGGCGCAAAACCCAGAGTGGGGGGTACGCGATTTGGATGACGTGGTGGCCGTTGCACGAGAGCAGCACCTTTCGTTAATCACAACCTATGCCATGCCAGCGAATAATCTTTCTGTTATCTTTCAGGTAGAAATGTCCTGAAGTTCTCCTATTTTCTAATTTTCTTAGGAATCACATTTCTCATTCCGCCTTTAGAACCGACATCATCACCTTGGTAACGAGGAATAATATGTATATTGGCGTGCATCATCTTTTGTCCGGCCTCTCTATTGATGTTCATTCCCACATTAAAACCATCAGGCTGAAATTGTTTACTTAAAATTTCTTGTACTTTGTTGACCATAAACCAGCAAGCAGATT